>JAYYFM010000104.1:0-4533 GCA_036158745.1 Thermoplasmatota archaeon | reverse complement strand
CCTATGAGTTCAGGTGGCTCTACTGCGATGAATGTAGGGCCAAGCTCTGCTAGTTGATGCGCTTCATCAACATCGGCTGCGCATGCACACATCGGGAACTCATCCGGCAATTGCTGCATAAGTTGTTGGACATGTTCAATGTCGACTTTGTGCTCTGCATGGTTGATGATTGTCCCTTGCGCACCTCTTTCTATAGCGTTTTTAGGTTGAAGCCATCCTGTGAATGATCCTTGCCCAACAGGGTCGAGATGCTGACTCCACACCTCCAAGGATGGTGCGGCTTGTTTGACTGCATGGAGGTCAAAGGCAGAGACGACTGCAATCATTCTCACATGATCCTTTGATGCTCGTTCCATCGCTTGTGCCAAATCGACTGCCTTCTGACCCATGGCCGTCGCATACGTTTTGAAATTGACAACAATGAGGGGCTGCATGATAATCCCACACACTAATTCTTCTTGATATCTTCCGTTCTATCATTCGATAAGCGGCCATTGTGCATTGGAAAGAGCGGTATTGTCTGGAACGTTCGAATCGTGGTCGACAACCACGTTGTCCAATGTACAATTCTTCCCAATGGTCGAGTTTCTTCCTACGAGTGTTTCGTTAAGTCTTGAATTGCTTCCGACTCGAACGTTGTTGAGAAGGCTGCATTTGGAGAGGTGAGCAGACGTAATCGTTGCTCCTGTTGAGAGCATGCTGTTCTCAACATTGCTATCGCCATGGATACTGACGGAACCGTCTGCATGCCAATTGGAATCAATCCGCTTGCCGCCTTTCCATCGTTCATGTGCAATACTTGCTTCAACTCCGAGAGACCAGCTCTTCGGGGTTCCTGCATCAATGAAATAGCCATCAAAGGAGAAACCGTTGAGCTTACGTTCTTCAGCGAGGACCGGAAACACTTGGCGCTCGAGGGAACTGCGTCCCAACGGAATGTAGTCGAAGATATCGTCTTCGAACAGGTAAGATCCCGCATTGATGAGATTTGAAAAGACCTCTTCTGGTGCTGGTTTTTCTTTGAATTGCGTGATGCGTTGCTCATCATCAAGACCTACGATCCCAAAACGCGTTGGGTCTTCGACTTCCCAAAGTGCTAATGTACCAATGCCGCCGTTTTTTTGATGCAAATCTAGTCCAACTTGCATGTCCAAAGATGAGACAATGTCGCCATTTAGGCAGACGAATTGTCCTGATACGACGTCTTTGCAGTTGCCGAGTGCACCTCCTGTTCCGAGTGGTTCTGTTTCTCTGACGATTCGAACATCGTAGGAGACATCCGCCTCTTTGAAGTATGCTTCAATGTCATCAACTTTGTATCCACCCGCTACAACAACCTCGTCGACTTTGTCGCTCGGTACAACTTCCACAACGTGTTCGAGAAGTGTTTTGTCCAGCATTGGTAGGATTGGTTTTGGAATTTCATAGGTCCAAGGACGCAGTCGTGTCCCGAAACCTCCTGCTAAGACCACGACCTGCATGCTTAACGCGCACTGTTTTCGCTTTTCAACTTGTAGTGTTGGTGCTTTGGATGATTGAGGCAACCTAGCCGCACAGTTCAAAGACGTTCTTTTGCTAGGATGATTTAGTGATACAATGAACATCCACGAATACCAAGGTAAAGCTCTGTTCAAAGCCCATGGTGTGAAGGTCCTCGATGGCGTCCACTGCACAAGCGTTGCAGATGCACTTCGGGCCTATGATACGCTTCAGTCAAAGGTCGTTGCAGTCAAATCTCAAATCCATGCTGGTGGACGTGGGAAAGGAAATCTGTATTGTCCAAACACAGGAGATCTCTTGATGGAAGGTGGTGTAAAGATCGCATTCTCTCGAGATGACGTTGAAACGTATGCTACCAACATTTTGGGGCACGTCCTTGTCACCAAGCAAACTGGCGTAGAGGGAAAACTCGTTAATCATCTGTACGTCGAATCAGGATGCGACATTGCTCATGAGTATTATCTTGCGTTGCTGGTCGACCGTGAAAAGAAATCAGTCCTTATTATGGCATCGACGGAAGGTGGGATGGATATCGAAGAGGTCGCCGAAGAAACTCCAGAATTGTTGCACAAAGTCAACGTTGACCCCAATGTAGGTCTGATGGGTTACCAAGCTCGTGATCTTGGTCTCGCACTCGGACTCTCCGGTGCAGCACACAAGTCGTTTGGAAAGATGCTCCGTTCGCTGTATGCACTGTTTGTCCAGGAGGACTGTGCGATGGTTGAAATCAACCCCCTGGTCCGAACAGGTGACGATGAGATGGTTGCATTGGATGCCAAGGTCAGTTTTGATGAGAACGCAGAATTCCGTCACAAGAACTGGGACGATCTACGCGACCTCTCCGAAGAAGAGGATATTGAAATCCGGGCAAAGGAAACAGGCCTTTCGTATGTCAAACTCGATGGCAACATCGGCTGTCTGGTCAATGGAGCAGGTCTTGCAATGGCATCTATGGATATGATTAAATTAGCAGGTGGAGAACCTGCTAATTTCCTTGACGTTGGTGGTGGAGCCAACGAGGAACAAGTGAAGACGGCGTTTTCGATCATCCTTGAAGATCCCAACGTCAAAGGAATCCTCGTGAACATCTTCGGTGGAATCATGCGTTGCGACATCATTGCCCGTGGTGTAATTGCTGCAACTGAAGCGCTCGACCTCAATGTGCCACTCGTCGTCCGCTTGGCTGGAACCAACGTCGATGAAGGCAAGGCGATTCTTGCTGCTTCGACCCTCAACATCCATCCTGCTGATGACTTGGCAGAGGGTGCGCAGAAAATTGTACAATTAATCGGAGGTGAGGTCTGATGGGAATCTGGATCGAAGAAAACGCAAAGCTATTGGTACAAGGAATAACAGGAAAACAAGGCATGTTCCATGCCGATAAGATGGTCGAATACGGGACCAACATCGTCGGTGGCTGTACGCCTGGAAAGGGTGGTCAAACCGTTGAACTCCAAGGAAAGGATTTCCCAGTTTGGAACTCGATGTTTGAAGCAATTGAGGCAACAGATGCTGATGCAACCGTCATTTACGTGCCACCGCCATTCGCTGGTGAAGCAATCATGGAGGCTGCTGATGCTTTCGACCAAATCAAAGGCGAAGGTGTTGTTGTTTGCATTACAGAAGGCATTCCAACCCTTGACATGGTCAAGGCTGTTGCGTTCGTCGAGAATCGCCCAGGTGTGCGGTTGATTGGACCAAATTGTCCAGGCATCATCACCCCAGGCGAAAACGGTGGAGCAAAGATTGGTATTATGCCCGGACACATTCACGCCAAGGGACGTATTGGTATCGTTTCAAAATCGGGCACACTGACGTACGAAGCTGTTGCTCAAACCATGAGCATTGGGGAAGGACAATCGACCTGTGTCGGAATTGGTGGCGACCCTGTCAACGGGACTGGATTCATCGATTGTCTTGCAGCCTTCGAAGCAGATTCGCAAACCGAAGCCATCGTTATGATCGGAGAAATCGGTGGAAATGCAGAGCAAGAAGCCGCGGCATGGGCAAAAGAAAACGTGAGCAAACCAATTGTTGGATTCGTCGCAGGAGCAACAGCTCCTCCAGGCAAGCGAATGGGCCACGCTGGTGCCATCATTTCTGGTGGTAAAGGGACTGCAGAAGAGAAATTTGCAGCCTTCGAAGCAGCAGGAATCGCTTGTGCAAAAGATCCATCCGAACTTGGTGTAGTTCTTCTCGAAGCCTTGAAGAAAGCCGGATTAAGAAACGAGTGATATGAGCGAAGAGAGAAGCAAGGAACTTCTCGCTCACTATGCTCAGAATCCAATTGATTTTGCATGGATTCCATCTCCAAATCAGCATTCGTACCGTTGGAGAACCATCGAAGGCCGATGGGTCACTGCTCGACGACGCATTCGAAACCATCAAACATTAGCCAGAGCCATCGGCAAAGATGCAGTCAGCGATCTTTACATCTCAACCTCAAGATGGCTCAACCCCATCGACCTACCACGTCTTCGTGACAAAGAGCGAGCACATCCAATTCTCCTTGACCATCTCATTGTCTTTGACATTGATGTGGCTCCATTGAGCCTGAGGAATCTCGAGGAAGCGAGAATCTCTGCCCTCGGTCTCCACGACTACCTTGCTTCAGATACCTCGATGGAGTTTTTGAGTTGTTCTTTTTCAGGGAGCAAGGGATTCCACCTCTATTACTTGGATTTGGAGAGGGATAAGTTTGCCATAGAGGATCCAAAAGAACGAGAAGAGGCGGTCAGGGAGTCACGTAAACAATTGCTTACTCGAGTTCTTGCAGGGGGATATAACGTTGATGAACGAGTTACAGCGGATACGAGGCGCATCATTCGTTTACCCGGTTCGATTCATGGAACCACTGGCTATCAGTGTACGGTTCTTGGTTTAGAACAACTGAAAAAACCGTTGAAAGATTTGCTTGAAGATATTCCACGCATTGAGTCGGCTCAAAAAATACCTAAACGGGCTCGAAAGCTGAAAAAGAAGGCTAAGAAGAAGAAACCAAAACAACGCAAAACAGTTGTCGATACCCGAGCA
>JAYYFM010000103.1:0-4549 GCA_036158745.1 Thermoplasmatota archaeon | reverse complement strand
TCTGCCGCCAACGTTTGAAACCATTTCTTCAACTTCAAGTGCATGGGCAATGCGATTCTTCTCACGCAGCTTCAGTGCATCAGCATCATCGGCGGCATCTTTCAATGCTGAAAGAAGTTCACCTAGCGTCACAGGCCGGCCTTCTTCACGGCGAACACGTTCATCAAAGAGGTTCTCAAGGACATCGTCGGCACCGCCTTGCAACACTGTATTCGTAAAGTGGAACTCGTGATCATCGTACTCTGCTTCCCATCCAAAATCAAAACCCGTATCCCAATCGTCTTCACCATCCTGATATTGAATCCGATCGAAAAGATGCGCAGCCTGGTAGTTTAGAACCTCCCAAGCCATGCGGATGAGTCGACCACATGCAGGCAAGTCCAACTCACTTGCCTGTGACTTGACCCGCTTCATGAACTGTCGCAGAAACGATGTCAAATCGATGTTCCAAGCATCAAGACCTTCACTGCTCACGAGAGAAAGCACGAGAGCAACACTCCGGTCGAATGGGTCCTCAAGCGTCTGATGCTCGGCTTCCTCCGCTTGAGCAATCATGAGGATACGGTCGGCATATGCATTGATTCCTTCAAGATCATCATCACCACTTTGCAGGAGTTGATCAATGACATCCTGCCGCAAAAACCACTGATCGAGCCCTTGCTGAATCATTTCATACACCTCATTCATCCAACTCAATGCTCTGTTCAGCAGTTTCTTCAGAGGCCTCATCCAACTCAGAAATGGCATTGGCAAGAGCTGTTCGCTCCTCAATGTCTTCATTGGTTTCAGCCGTTCGTTCAGCCAATGAAGTCATGCTTTCATCGTCTTGCATGTGCTTCAACAACCCACCAAGGCTCTGTGGTGCTGGAAGTGCATCGGGAACCCGAGGCATCTCTGCGAGTGTTTCTCGCTCTTCCTTGGCACGCTGTTCGTTCTTCGCTGCAGCGGATTCGGCCTCCTTGAGTGCTTGTTCACCAAGAGCGATGGCCTGTTCCTGGTCGAAATCAATGATTCGACGGCTGCAACCATCTCCACCGTGCGTGATGCCAATGTGGTGGTCAGCCAATTGGAGAGAGACCTTTCGCAATGTCACCATGATGAATTGCGCCGCCTTGCTTCGTTCTCGACACATCTTTGCGATGCATTCAGCATTGACGCTGTCGAGGTTTTGATCAACCTCATCGAAATAATAGAATGGACTTGGATCATAATCTTGAATTGCAAAGATGAGTGCGAGTGCAGCAACCGATTGCTCTCCACCAGACAATTGATGTCGAGTAACGTTCGAAGACTTTCCTTTTGGCTGGGCCCAAAGTTCCAAACCACCCTTGAAGGGCTCTTCCTTATTCTCGAGATAGAGTTCTCCACGACCACCATTGCTGAGTGACTTGTAGACCTTTTTGAAGTTCTCATTGACTTTTTCGAGTACATTGAGGAGACGTACCTTGCGTTGCTCCTCGAGTCGTTCTGCAACATCGATGAGGTGCTTCTTTCGCTCTTGCAACTTCTTGAAATCACCGGCCATTTCCGCAAGTCGTTGCTCAACAGCATCGTATTGTTCGATAGCACGCATGTTGACCGCACCGAATTCTTCGAGTCGCCGTTCAAGGCGACGAATACGGCGATCGATATCAGCAACAGAGTCGAGAACTGTTCCATCTTCAGCAGGTTGGATACCAATGGATGACATTTCCATCTCAACATCGTACAATTCCTTTCGCTTTGCTTGGATGGTTCGTTCGAGTTCGGTTGAAAGCGTTCGATGACTGCGAGCCTGATTGGCTTTCTGAGTCAAGGTGGAATTGAGACTGGCCCGTTCTTCGACGAGTTCGATACGCTCATCCTCCAGGCCTTTGTTTTCCTCAAGGAATTGCGCACGTTCCGCTTCCTTTTCCGCAAGAACTACCTCATTCTGCTCAACATCTCGCTTGAGGGTAGCGACGTTTTCTGCACGCTCTTTAACAGCACGATCGATTTGACTCAACCGTTCTTTTTCGCTAGCAACCGTTGAAGTAAGCAATGTCTTACGTTCTGAAATGGAATGCAATGAAACCTCTGCGTTGGACCGCATCCCTTCTGCTTGGGTGCGCTTGACAGTGCATTCATGAAGACGATCTTTGAGATGCTGTGGACTTGCATCCTCAAGTGCAGTTTGGGCGGTTGCACGCAGAACTTCACCATCGGCTACCTGCGATTCTGCCTCATCGAGCGCTTCCAATTGTGCACTTGCCAATCCTTCCAAACGTTGCAAGTCGTCTTTCAAGGCTTGAACCTCTCCGATGTTCTTGGAGTGAGCCTTCTTGAAGGTCGTGACTTCAGCGCGCAGAGTTTCTCTACGGATTGCGCCGTCCTCGTTGGCCAACTCATTGATTTGTTGACGTAGAGAATGTTGTTCCTTGCGAACGTCTGCAAGCGCTGCTGAAACTGTATCCGACATTAAACGAAGTCGGTCGATTTCCGCACTCAAGCGTTCAACCTCCTTTGCACCTGCGATTCCGCCACCAAAACTAACAGACATGCGTTGGCGTGAACCACCTACCATGGCCCCTCCTGCCTCAGTGACATCCCCACGCATCGTGACGAGACGAACACCACCCATGTTCTGCCGGGCAATGTCCATGTTCTGAACGATCAATGTATTTCGTAGTGCAAACTTGATGGCCGTATCGATTCGTGGATCGTATTCGAGCAATTCGTAAGCGAAACCGATGACTCCTGGTTTTCTGGCAACCATCATCGCTTTACCACCAGCACGGCTGGTCGAGAGTTTGTTCAACGGAAGGAAGGTTGCTCGTCCAGCCTTTCGCTGGGCGAGCCAACGGATTGCTTCAGCGGCTACCTCATCGGAATCGACAACAACTGAGGTCATCGCTCCACCAAATGCGGTGGCAAGTGCGGTTTCATGTTCCGAATCGATTGGAGCACACAACTCAGCAATGGTTCCAATGATGCCTTTGATCTCACCACGATCTCGAGCTCCAAGAATGGCTGCAGCACCTCCTGCCATGCCTTTGGAATTCGATTTATTCTCCAATTCTGCTCGTGCGGAACGGAGTTGTCGTTCGGTTTCCGTCATCTTCTTCTCGACGGCGGCCGACTCTTCGAGAAGACGAGATTCTGCTCGTTCGGCATCAAGAATTTCTTGAGTCAATGAAGAGCGGTCGACCTTCTTTCCTGCAGATGCTTCTTTGAATTCAGCTTCTTTCTCTTCAAGTTCGAGTCGGGATTCCTCAGCAGCCTCTTGAGCCTTGGCGAGATTAGCTTCGACGAGTTCTGCTTGTGCAGCCGTTCTGTCGACATCGGATTGTGCTGCAGCCACGGCCTGCTTTGCTTTTTCAAGTTGCTGAATGGCGTCGCTCAAGGCTCGATTGAGTTCAGCGTGATTCTTTCCTGAACCCTCGAGGAGTGCCCTAACCTTGTCTTCCTCAATCTGGGCTTCTTCGAGAAGTCGTTTCGCCTCTGCCATCTGGTCTTGACTGGTTTGTACCTCTTGGAGGAGTGCTGTCAAGGCGGATTCCGCTTCTTGATAGCGTTCAAGCACCTGTTCACGTTCTTGAGCATCATCAATGTTGGCTTGTACGGAGTCTTCGATTCGGTCTTTGTCACGATCGATTTGAACACGTAGATCATGAATAGCTTGCGACAATCCATCGCCTTCATCACCGAGCAGTGCATCGATTTGTTTCTGAATTTCTCCAATCCGGTCATCAAGTTCGACCAATTTCTTACTACCGGTTTTGACCTGTTCTTCAAGCGAGGTTGCCTCTTCAACGAAACGCAATTGTTCAGCAATCTGGTGTTCCAATTCCATTCCGAGGCTCGCAAACATGGCCTGATAGCGTTGTGAGCGTGAGGTCAGGAGTTCATCGGTAATGGATTGAGCTTTCATGGCCACTTTGCGTTCTTGCTCGAGCTCCTTGAGTCGTGCTTGCTGCTCTTCCTCGAGCATGCCAATGCGTTCGATATACGAATCAACACTTTCCTTTTGTTTCTTGGCTTTTCGAATTTCATCATCATAAGATGTAACACCCGCAACGCCATCGAGCACCTTTCGGCGTTCAATCGGCGTCATCCGTGCAAGCCCGGTTACGTCCCCTTGAAGGACAATGTTGTAACCGTCAGGGCGAGCGTTGGCAGCGTTGAGGAGTCGGTGGAAGGACTTCTGAGAGGATTCTTCTCCATCGAGCAAGTAACTGGATACGACGTTATCTGAGGCAGTGAGACGAATCGAACGTGTCATTCTCACCTCGTCGCTTTCGATCGGCAGTCGACGGCGCCCGCTGGAGAGCACTGGATTTCCAAAAACGAGTGTTACAGTACAACCTCGTGCAGGTTTGTAGCCTTCTGCACCGTTGAAGATCAGTTGTTTCGTGTTCTGTGCACGAATGGTTCTCGTCGATTTTGGACCGAGAACGAACTGGATTGCATCTCCACAATTGGACTTGCCTGAACCGTTTGGACCGGTAATTGCAGAGAACCCACGATCGAGAGGAATGACCACTTCCCCACGGAATGACTTGAAATTCTCCATCTCCAGTGCTTTTAGAAA
>JAYYFM010000102.1:0-4552 GCA_036158745.1 Thermoplasmatota archaeon | reverse complement strand
GCCATGCTCCGATGAATACGCCTTGAAGTACCTCGCCAGCAAGTACGAATTGATCCATCAAACCATCGTGGTTGATATCTGAAAATTGAATGTCTCTTGGAACTGAATAAGGAGCCAATGGAGAATTACTTGGTGAACCAAGGCCGGTTGGTGATATTGGGCGGAATCCGATGTCGCCTTCAATTGTTGAAGGATTGCCATCCCCAAACTGTGGGTTGGGTACAAACAATGAGGTACTTCCGTCATTGTTGTGATCGGCAAATGTTCCATTGAGTGTATCAATAACGTGCAACATAGGCACTTGTACCCAACTCGTTCCGTTGTTCAAGAGGATTACAGAATCTGTTTGTTTTGGAGTCAGAAAATCAATATCTCCGTCACCGTCTAAATCGCCCATGACGGATTCGGTCGACAGATTACGGAATTTCTGTATGTTGCTGTTCAATTGAGATGTTTGTACGTCGTATGTTATTTCAGTTGCATCGTTCCAAGCATCTGAAACAACAATAATGGTCTGATTGCGATTGAAAAAGTCATCCACGCGAAGGCTTCTCAAACTTGTTTGTCCATCCCAGAAATTCCATCTGTAAATAGGGATATTGTCAGCAAGCCTCGTTGCTCCAGTTGAACCATTATAGGTCGTCAAGGAAGCATATCCGCCGCCGAAGTAGCCATGAATTGAGATGAAATCTGAGTACCCGTCACCATCCATGTCAGCAAGTTGCACATCGATTGGGCTGCTTGAAATGTTGACAGTAGCGTACGGGTCGTAGGTCATTGTTGTGGTATTGTACTCGTGGATGCACATCATTGCACTTCCCACTGTAAAGGTAACAACATCATCATGAGAATCGTTGTTCATATCAGCAATTCGCATCTGATCGGAATTGATACATGTTGATGTCCAGTTGGTTAGGTTGTACTCCATCGTTGTCGAATTGCTTTCAACAACAGCGAAACCTGCGTTGACTCCAGTCGTTGCATTCTGGGTTGAGAAAACAAAAGCGTCGGTCATTCCATCCGCATTTGAATCGCCGAGCAACATTTGTCGTACAGCTCCGACAGGGACATACTGGCCATCAATTTCAGGCGCATATGTGATGTTTGCTTGACTCGATTGTAAAGTAGCGTTCTTCGGGAGCAAAATCGGAGAAGGCATTCCTGAACTATTGTTCAACTGAATCGTATCATAAATCGAACCCGATTGAAATGTATTTTGATGCGCCAAGTCACCATAACCTATGCCGGAATACGTCCAGATCGTGTCCCCAGTACTACTGTTGATCCAAACGCTTCCAGGCGTATTCGCAGCCGATTGACCTTCAACCACGAACGATGCATCTTGGAACGTCACGTTTCGTTCGAGGTCCAATTGAAGCACTGTAGATGTGTTGTTTCCATCGGATGTTACCGTTATGGAATTAGCACCACCAGCAAATGTACTCACTTGAGTCGTTCCACTCGCAAATGATTGAGGAACGAAGAGGACTGGAGTGAGAAACAGCGCTACGAGGATAAGCGTTTTTTTGTTAACTCGTGTTTCTTGCATGATGCCACCTAAACGAGGACAGTAATGACTTCTACTTCAAATCGATGACTTAAATTTCCATTTATGGCTTTGTTTTCCAATCACTGGTGCTTATACAAACATTATCAATGGGGGCATCTTTAGATGAACCGTTTACCATGGTTACACAATCGAGGTTCACGGTCACTGCGGGTGACTTGGAAATTGATCTCAGCGGGGCTACCGTCGAGGTCGATGCGCGTCTCATACAGATGCGTCATGATGATACATGGTCCATCGTTCTTGAACGACTACGAGAAGCTCGTGATGCTGCTATTGATGCAGCAATCGATGCCGCCCGAGACGTCGGATTGCCAGAGCGAGGTTCTGCTTTCCGTGCCTTGATTGAAAATTGCTCACTCAGCAGGAAACCCGATCAAGTACTTGCAGCAATTCACTATCTACGCGATGTTGAAAGCGTCAAGGACAGTCCACCAAGGGTTGTCAATCAATTGTTCTCTGAGGCTGGTATTGAACCACCAGGTAACCTGAGTTTGTACCTCAATCGACTGAAAGAACGTGGCTTACTCATGGTTCCATCGGAGTATGGTGACAAAAATCGATATTCACTACTTACGAGCGCTGGAAGGGCACACCTCGATAAACAATCAACATCCTGAGTGCCATATGGTGATGTCAGGTGGCGGGGCGGGTGACCCCCGAGATGATCCAGACGAAACCAAGTCCGAAATTATCGACTGTTCTTATCAGAACCATGCAAAAGCCATCTTCCGAAAAGGTCGGCATCGTGGTTCGACGTTCCGTCGTGCAATCTTGGATGAAGCCGATCTAACAGAGGGCGACTTTTCGGAATGTGATTTCCGTCGAGCCTCAATGGTTGAGGCTGATTTGATGAAATCAGCTTTTGATGGCGCAGATTTCCGAGGTGCTGACCTACGTAAAGCTCGGTGCAATCTCTCCAATTTTCGGAATTGCAAATTGAAAGGGGCGGACCTTCGTGGCATTCGTGGAAAGTATGCTATCTGGCAAGGGAGTGACTGGTGGAATGCGATTCTCAACGAAGATTTAGAGAAGGCTCTCGCTAAAAAGTGGCCACGGCCGTCCAATCACTCAGATTCATCTTGAACAAGTCGTACCTTGTTCACTTCATCAAATGCAAGTTTTGCTCTTGCATTGATCAACGGGAGCAATGCTAGTGCAGCAATAAAGAACGTGCAAATCCCACATGCATAACCAAAATATTCTGCATTATCTCGGATTGTACCATCCAAGTGCTTGTTGGCAGCATCATAGAAGACCATGTTGCCAACTATGCCTCCAACAAATGCGACCAATGCGC
This sequence comes from Thermoplasmatota archaeon, assembly GCA_036158745.1. Classification (GTDB taxonomy): domain Archaea; phylum Thermoplasmatota; class Poseidoniia; order Poseidoniales; family Poseidoniaceae; genus MGIIa-L2. The sequence goes on along the minus strand of JAYYFM010000102.1, from coordinate 1,685 downwards.
CAGACAATGCGATTTTACCCCCAATCGGTTTCATCCTGTAGAGTAGAATGCCTCCGATGATGCCTGTCACGCTTCCTATTGCGAGGGAAAATCCTCGAATTTGGTAGCCGTTGTTATCGTTGACTTCTTGGTGGTAAGCCTGATATTGTTCAAACGAAACATTGTCCCCTTGCTGATTCGGCGTTTCTAGGATTTGCTCCATGTAAGCATCAGAAACCTCCTCAGTGTTCGCCAAATCAAGATCAGCCTTCGCTACAAATCCAAGGAATATTGAAAAAACAATCAAGAGAATTGCCACAGTCTTTGGCCCTTTATGATCCGGACGAATGGCGAACATATCAGTAGCTTCACTGTTTATCATTCGCCTCAATCCTTCGACAGTTATCCAGTCCTTGTCGCACATCCTCGGGAATGGATATTCGCTTCATGCTATCCATATTGACACATACCGTGACTTGTGTTGATGTCCAGAGCAATTCACCGTTTTGATTATGAAATTCATAGCACCATGTACACGATGAGTCGCCAATGACTTCAATCCAAATTGTGGCAGTAATGGTGTCGCCATAACGGAGTGGTGCATGGAAATCGGATTCCACGTGAACCACTGGGAAACCTGTCTTTCGAACCAAAAGGAGATCTGCATAACGAATGTTGCAAATATGCACCCATGCATCTTCAAAAAAGCGGTGTGCTAGGTCGAATATTCGAGGATAGTAGGCAATGTTGGCTAAATCAACCATCGGGAAATCGACCCCCCGTTCAAGTTGAACTGCCATGCAACTCCCAACGCGACTGGCAACATGAACTCTTGTACAAACTCAACACCTTGCAACCCGTTGTGCTTATATCAAGTCGGTAGGTGGGACAAATACCCCGGCCCCTTGGGGTAGTTTTGATATCCTTCGACCCTGCGGAGGTTGAGACCCGTGTTCGAATCGCGGAGGGGCCGCCAAATCACGACACTGCCTGTTCAGCACGATCGTTTTCAATTCGTTGAGCAACGGGTGCGTGATGCTTTGCAACTTGTTGCATGAAGTATTCATCAGAAGCGTACGGCTCGTCATGGATGAGAACTCTCGGTGAATCGGAGAGCAACTCGAGAATGGATAGCACGTCATCGTAATGGTAATTGTATTCGAAATTGGTTGAATCTGTGACCACCTTTGTCCACTTTCGTTGATGTTTTTTCTTGAACCAAATGGTAAATCCGTTCCCAAGCGGATTGGCATCGGAAACTCTCCATTTCCATCCGTGTGTGCCTTTGATTTCAATCGCGGATTCTTCCGGTTTGTATTCTCCTCCTGTGGTTGAATCAATCCACGTTTTCATCACTTCTGAGGCTGGGCTGACACTCAAACCATACAACATAAGCATCGCTCTTCGCAGTGGACCGTGGTCCTTTTGCAGAATGAATTTATCATCGTTAAGGAGCATCAAAAAATACGAATCAAGGACGTCGCAACCAGGTAATTCTGACACGTTCTTGTAATCCGGTTGGATGCAAACATTCGTCTCTTTCCCTTTGAGTTCGCCTTTTCTTGTTGTTCTTGTTGCTTTTGTTGTTCCTGTTGTTCGTGCTCTTCTCGTTGTTCTTGTTCGTGTTGTTCTTGTTGTTCTTGTTGTTCTTGTTGTTCTTGTTGTTGTTCTTGTTGTTCGTGGTGTTCTTGTTGTTCTTGTTGTTC
>JAYYFM010000101.1:0-4555 GCA_036158745.1 Thermoplasmatota archaeon | reverse complement strand
GGCCATTGTCTCCGAATGTGGAATACACCACCCTGCAAAGGACCCTCATCGCTCCTCTGCACGTTGTAACGATCATGATCATCCCATTCGAATTCCAGGGTGTAGCGATGCATCCAAACGAGGAAGCAATGCTGCAAGCCGATGATACATTCCTCGGGAACTTCCTCGGTAAAGAAGGCTTGTTGGTCCTTGTCAATCTGATGTTTTGGATCATGTGGGTCAACGTTCTGCTTGGATTTACCAACTTGATTCCGATGGTTCCATTCGATGGAGGTCACATGTTCAAGGACATGGTTCATGCAGGACTTTCACGAGTTCGAGCCTTTGGACGCAAACTCAAACTGTGGAATTTCCATCCGCTCTGGGTGGACCAAATTTCAAGAAAAGCAAGCAACCTTTCTTCACTCGGGCTGCTGTTTATTCTCTTGTTCATCTTGATTATTCCTTACTTCTAATCATCGAACGATGGTTCTTCGACGTTGGAGTTCATCGAGAATTGAGGCCTTGTTCGGAGCGTTCGCCTTCTCCTCTTTCTCAACGACACCCCGCTTCTGAATGTAATCAAGTGTTGGTGAGCTTTCGTTGTGCTGGCAGACGATGTGGATGAATTCGTTGAGTGGCATGCCTTGGTCCCAATCGATGAATGCCCGTCCCTTCCGAGTTCGGGGCAAGGCAGGAATTCGACGAGCCAAAACACGTAGGCGTCCTTCGAGCGTGGTTGTTTCAACACGGAAGATTCGCCATGAATCACCTCGAGTTCCTTTCAATCGATGAGCGTACAGTGGCATGAGGCCGCAACGCTCTCCTTCGTATGCAAGAGCGTTGTACTGGTCTAAGGTACGACCACTGAGATAGATCTTGGTTCCTTTAGTTGTCTTGACTTCAATAGGGAAAGAAATGTCTCCTCGCAAAGCGAGCAAATCACCACTGCCTTCGATTCCTGAACCAGCCGCTCGAACCACGAGAAACGGGCGATTGAGGACCAATCGCATACGTTCCTTTTCTTCAACTGAACACGATTTGATCACGGCTTCAACACCCGCAGGAATCCCAGCGAGAACGTGGCGTAGTTCTCGCTCGTATTGGCTTGTCATGTGTCGACATTGTTGTCAGCCGCCTTTATTGACTTCGGTGATTTTACGACAAACCATCATCGTTCATTCAACTTGAATCGAGACGGAGGATTATAGGGCATCACAGCATGGACTTAACCGTGCAAAAAATCGTGGTTCGAACCGATGATTTCCAACTTGCGTATCGCATTGTGCACATGCTACGTTCACGAAACATCGATGTGGAACAAGTTTCTCTGAAGCAACCTTTGCCTTCGAAGGATGCGATTTGGATTGGAACTGTCGATGAAATTGCAAGCAAATCATCTGAAGGCCGTCCAATCGCTGCAGATATTGAATCGATCGATCTTGCCGTAGAGGCTGCTATTTTTGCCTTGAAAGGATCATCCAAAACGCATCGATTGACCATCGGTATCGATACTGGTCCTCGCCCTGGTATCGCTTGGTTTACCGATGGCGTCCTTATTGATACGAAACAAACCGAATCCATCAACGAATGCATCAAAACGGTTGATTCCTTAATCGACCATCATGACTTCCAACATCTTTTGATTCGAATGGGCAAAGGATCGCCATCGCATCGCAATCGGCTCCTCAATGCCATGCTTCAACAAGGATATGTTGTTGAATTGGTCGATGAACGAAAAACCTCTCGAGGGCTCAATCGAAACCAACACAGTGTTTCTGCTATCCGTATTGCGACATTGGCAGGTGAGCGAATATGGGAAATGGTTGAATTGCAACCAACGGAAGGTGAGGTAAAGGAACTTCAACGTCGAAGCCGAATCAAAAGCCAAGGACGTGTCACAATTTCATCCGATCTCGCTCGCAAGGTCGCTTTGGGTGAATTAACCTTGGAGGAAGCAATCAACGAGATTACTTGATGCGTACACGATAGCGTTCCCGTCCATTGGCATACAAGACGATGCTGCCTGTGGAGGAGACGGCAACTGCTACACCCTCAGTCAATTGTGAAATGGCACGAGCAGCGAGGTGTCGGCCACCTTCGCCAGACTTCGGTGTCAACCCAGATGGGACCTGGATGTAACGACCCGCATCGCTTGCGATCCCCTCACGATTGAATAGAATGGCTCCATCCAACCAGGCGAACTCTGCAAGAGTCTCATGATTCTCCTTGTTTCGAACATCACGTTTTGCTTCGCTGTGTCCTTTGAACGGGTTCAAGACCATGGCTGTTGAATGTCCGCGCATTTTCTGGATGTTACCAACGGCAAACAAAGCGCCAATGGCCGTCCCCTCACGTCCTCGCGTTCCAATTGCACGCGAGAGCTCGATCATTCGAATCAAGACCTCCAGTTCGATGCTTTGTTCTTCAGCAATGGCCGTCAAACGTTCAGCACCAAGCATCTTCGTATCGACCATGATCACACCATCGATTGGCTCAGCAAGGACGATGAGCAAGCGCCCTCCTTTGGCAATCCAACGCTCGCCCATTCCTTGGAGAACAAGATCGTAGAGCTCATTGAGAATGGACAGACCTTTCGAAGACAGTCCTTCTTCAAGCACCTGTGCTTCAATCTTGACATCCACCAATGCATCTCGAACCCGACTCAAACTTGTCATCACTCGTAGTGGAAGGTTTGATGGAACGATTTCTGCGATTGAACGTACCTTCCGGCTATCGTTGGAAACCATCAGAACGGCATCGAACGACGACGATGATTGAAGGGCGACGCTCACCATGTGAGGGAGGTCGCTCATGTGCAGACCTCAGTCGTTGGTGGTGTCAATACCTGGTAACAGGTCGTTGATTTCACGGTACACAGTGCGCATGTTGGAAATGAAGTTCTTTTCTTTGACGACGATTGTGAAGGTTTTGACACCAGGATCTTCTTGTCCATCGAGAATTCCGAGCAAGGTCTCGAGCGTCAGTCGTGCTCCTTCACGGTGAGGATAGGCGAATACGCCCATGCTAAGTGGAGGTGAAATCACGTTTTCAATGACACCGAGTTCCTTGAGCGTTGCAAAGAGGTTGCGATACGTTTCTGGCAAGAGGTCACGTCGATTTTCGTCTTGATTGGGTCGTCGACAGTCTGGTCCTACGACGTGAATGATGTGCTTAAATCGGTCGCTCAATGCAAACGGTTCGGTGACAACGTTGTGCGTTACAGCACATGGTGGAGCGTTGATTTTCCGCATTTCAAGGCAGATGTTTCGGGTTGCTTGTGTCAACTCTTGGCCTGCTTTTTGGTGAATCATGTTGTCGAGACCTTCTCGTCCAGAGAGTCGATTGTTCGCAGGTGTAATGAGGACATCACCAGAATGATTCCAGACGTCTCCACCGACGACGCGGAGTGTGCCCCATTTGCATGTTCGAGCCATGTACAACTCTGCCATCATTTGCTCAGAGGGGGCCACCCTTCATATTCTTTCAGTGCTTTTTTTATGAAAAGAGCGTTTTTTGATACGATGGCTGTGACCATTCAATCAATACTGCTAAACTGCAATTTGGTATCGACAGGTCATGGCAGGTCGAGGAACAAGTTTGTTTCTTGTCTCTCTTATGCTGCTTTCATTGTTCACAGCATTGCCTCCAGCACCTTTGATACCGCAACCATCCAATAGCCTCGAAGAGGCGGAAGACCTCTTTCGAGGCTTCACAACCGGTGATAATTGGCTCCATCTGAACAACCAAACGGTTGCTGTACCGGATGGCTTCAACGCCATTGATGTGTACGATTACAGCGATGTTGGTGTCTTGATCAACAACAAATCCGATTCGAGCAAGACCATTGGATGGGCTTTTGTTGAAGCTCGAAACATCAGTCATGAACGCGTGTTCATTTTCGATTTGGAGGGGACTCCAACAGCTGAAACCATCAATCGAAATCAATTCGATACGTACTTCGCACTACCGTTTTTGCAAATGTTGAACAATCGGAGCAACGTATCCGATATGAATTATCTTGTTACGAGTAAGGGTATGCCGCTTCGAGTCAACGGTGGTCAAGACAAAGCCTCCTTCGATCAAGAGTTTGCATTGCTCGGAGGTTCATACAACAGTACCATTGGCGGTAATTATTGGTCGACGCATTCCTATGGGCCGTTATCAGGGGGGGACTTTGAATCCTTTTCCAGACAGAAGCACGGCTTCTATCTCGTGACAAGACTTACTGGTTACACAGTTGAAACAGCGCTTGAACTCATCGAGAAAGCCAACAACAGTTTGGGTGAAAGCGGAACTTACGTCTTGGATTTGGCCACCAACAGAAACGGTTCAGGATACAAATTCTGGAACGATGATCTGTATACTGCGAACACGACGCTTTCCGAGGTGTACAATCAATCGGTTTTGTTCGACGAGGAGACAGGTTTTGTCACCAACGTCAGCAACGTGATGGGGTATGCATCGTGGGGCTCAAATGATGGAAACTGGGGGGCAAATTGGGGTCTCAATACCGGTTTTGAAACCGAAGACTCTTCGTGGTCAAGTGGTGTTCGGCACTGGAACGCTTCAATTC
>JAYYFM010000100.1:0-4583 GCA_036158745.1 Thermoplasmatota archaeon | reverse complement strand
CATTGACATCAGCAACCCCGTCCGTGTTGAATGGGCGATGGTAACCCGTTGGCAACCTGATCGTGATACACATATTTACCCGAATCAAAAAGGGTCAAGTCTGGACCCCTCTCGATACGAAGATGGCCTTACATCGAAGGTTGGATTTGATGCAACCATCCATCATTCAGATAACCCAGAAGGGTACATGAGCGTCCAGTAGGGATGGCCATGCGTCAATCTGCACATGATGATTTGCAACATCCACGTCGCAATCTTGGGAACCGATACCGGACCCAAGCTCAAAAATTCGTTCGGTTGGCGAAGGCCGACCCTGAGCGTAAAGAATCCAACATGCAATGGGCTGAACAAAACGCCCGCCAAGCCTTGTTGCACGATTTCACTGATGAGAGGAACTGGCGATGTTTAGCAGACATCAAAGTTGGACTCAAAGACAACGACGGACTTGGAATTGTGTTGGAGGATGTGTTCACCGTTCTTGGCAGAGATACAGAACAATTTGAGAAATTAAAGCAACTGGATTATCTCGAGTTTGGTTTAGAACTTCTCGAGGCTGCCTTCGCTCGTGATCCACTCACGCCCGATGCTTGGTGGGAAGCCCTTGTTGCTCGAGGTGGTGGCGATGAGCAAAGTGATGAGGTTCTGTTGGAGATTGCTGAATTTGCAGAACGTTGTCGAGACTTGGATTTCCGTGACCAGCGTGCGAACATTGTCTATGGTCGTCGGATTGAGCACCTTCGTGTGCAAGGATTTGAGGATTTGTTCATCGAACTGAGTCGACATTTGCTCGCACATCGACCAGTGAATCACGAATTGTGGATGCAATTGGGTCGTCTGCATGAACGACGCCAGGAGATTGATTCAGCTTGGTCATGCTACGATCATGTCCAGACGCTAATGCCGCATCTGCTTGTGCGTGATGAATTCCTGAATCGACTAACAGAACGCATGGATGGTGGAGAAAAGACACCCTGGAGTGGGCCTAAACTTGAGCATCGTACAGCATTCCTTGAGCAGATGGAAGAACTGAACAAACGTGTACGGCAGGAAACAACGGAACCCATTGTTGAGGCAATGGAAGAAGCAAGAGAAGAAACGAATCTCGAAGAGAGGAAACTCATTGATTTGATCGAATCCTCGAACATATCAGAGGCCTTCTTCATGGCTCGGCGCCTCGTTGCTTCCGGTGAGTCGTGGGCTGAACCGTATCTAGAACAGTGCCGTTCCATGATCTAGGTGGTACGATGTCTCCAGTGTTCGTCTTAGCCTATATTGTTCGCAAAAGTAATCCTACGTCGGTTTTGAAATCAGGCTCAATTCTCATGGTTCATCATCCAGAGCGTGGTTGGGAATTTCCCGGAGGACACATCGAAGAGGGTGAACATCCGGAAGAGGCACTGCATCGAGAACTGATGGAAGAAGTTGGAGGTAAGGGCACACTTATTGCTTGGAACAAGTCGTATTATCCAAATGGTTGGGTTGGGTTGGTATCTGTTGATGACGAAGAGTTCCCGTTCCTTCAACAGCGTTGGAATGTCAACGATCAACACGTATCTACGGTCCAATGGTTTGGAGAGTTACCAAATTTTACCCATTGGGATGTTCAGGAAGTTATCGATTTGAGCAACTGGGTAGATTCTATAGAATCAGGGCATGAGTGATTGCATTCGCTCTGTCCATGCCAAATGTTGTTCATCGTTGAGTGCGCATCCAAGAACGACAGCGACCAGCATGGAGTCTTCCACACGTTGAGGTTCTTCGATAAGCCACTCGAAATCATTCATCCGATCGAGGCGGTGCGCCATCATAACCATGGCACGCAAATCCGGACGGTCCTGTCCAGCGTGATTTTTATTGAGATGCTTCATGCACCAGTCAAAAACACCGCTTACATCATCCGGATGGACGTTCAATTCAGGTGTTGCATCACCAACATCTCGTGGTTTTGATTCATCGACTTGCTGTTGAAATCGAACGGCTTCCTCATCTTGTTCGTCAATTGAGAGGTCCAGAAAGAGGCTGCCTGCTTCAATGGCCATCGTCACCTGATTGGCGAGAATGGCATGTGCGTGTCCGTTCCACGCATTTCGAGCAGCGTCGAACATCTTGCCATATCGTGCGTGAATGCGAGATGCACCAATTCGAGATATGGCGATGGTTTCATGCGCATGGTTTTCCTTACGGGAAATATCTCCATATACCTGCAGTGCCATAAGATCCTCTCCGGAAGCCATGTGGTATGCTGCTTTGTTCAACAGTGATAAGTCATGGTCTCGGCTGGCTTTTGCAACGGATTTGAGTCTGGTTTCTGCCCATGTGAGATCTTCCTCTGCTCCAGTTGCATCTCCTTTTTCGAATCGTTGGAGACCTCGCTCCATTCGTAGACGTCCTTCAAGGGCCAAGTCACGTGTTTCTGGATTTCTGCATACTTCAAGCGCTTGATCGATGGCTTCCTCAAGTCGTTGGTCGCCAAGCATTCGTCGACGAACCAAGTCAAAGGTTGCTCGTTGTGCTGGAGTTAAGACTGGTAAAAGAAGTTCAACCAATTCAGCTGCATCAAGATAGAGGGCTGCCTCGATGATCGCCATCCAGTCGCTCCAACCGTGTTCATCTCGCCATTCCTCAGCAGTTTCCAACGATACAGGTCCTTGCTCACGCCATTTGGAGATGTACAATCCTGGTGCCGTTGGTCTCATTTCTTCACCTCATGTTGGAGTGTTAGTTGTGCTATGAATGCGGATTCTGCACGAATGCGATCAACGTTTCCAGTCCATCCAGCAGCTCCGTCATGACCTCCTCCGTCGCCACCGTGTTGTTCTGCTATTGCCTGCATGATGGCACCGAGGTGAACGCCACGTAGGGTAGCCTTACGCGTCGCTCGTGCTGTCAGCCGAGTCTCGCCTTCTCGATGGCGTGAAACAAGTGAAACGTCGCATCCTGTTCCGAGAAGCACGGAAGCAAGTCGCCCTTCAAGTGTACCTGCATAGGTTGTAACGAGACTCCAGTCGCCCGCATCATGATGCTTTGCACGTCCAAGTCCGCGAAGCAAACTACCTCGTTCCGAAGGAGTTGTGTTTTCACGTTCGATGTATTCACAAAACTCAGCATAGTCAATATCGCTACCTTCGAGCAGTTTTGTCGTCACTTCGAACGAGGTTGTGTTGGCATGTTTGAATCGTCCTGTATCGGTAATCATTCCAGCAAGCAACATCTTGCGAACAGGTGGTGTTAGCGCATCCTCGGCATGTTCAAACATGTAGGATGCAACCATTTCTGTCGTTGCACGAACATCCCATTTCACCATGTGGTCACCTTCGTTTAATTTCCAACCGTTGGTGGCATGATGGTCGAGAATCAAGCGTGGCACATCAGGTAAGTCGATACCGACTTGGTCTGGTGCAGCAGCATCAACCACAACGATGCCACCAAGATTTGCTGGAAAAGCAGTGCCCTTCGCAGTCACCTTACGAAATGGTGCCTTCATGTCTTCAACAAGGCGTTTTGCGATGCGTCCTAGGTGCAAACCACAAGCGAGGAGTGAGGGATGAATCGAAGCGAGTGCGATGGCTGATCCTATCGTGTCCATATCTCCGTTTTGACCGGTGATGACTGGAACTGCTCCACGTTCAATGGCAGCATCGAGCCATTGCTTCATTGCAGCAATGTCCTCTTGTTGCGTAGTCAAGCTTCTCCCTCAAGTGACTTCTTGAGTTCTTCATAGGCTGCGACAAGTTTTGCTTCATGCTCGGAGAGTCGCTCAGCATGCTCGGCGAGTGTAGAATAGGTCGTCTTAAGTTCTTCAACCAAATCTGCTTTGTTGTCAACTTCAACCAAAACACCACCGAGTTGTCGATGCAGCGCCATGCCTTCAGGGTGCTTCTCAACTGCTGAAATGGTTGTTTCCAATTCTTGCAATTGTGCCCGAACGGTGGCTACCTGATGACGTGCATTCTGAACTTCGGAGACAACGACTTGCAATTGCTCAACAGTGCTCATGCATTTGTCGAATCGTCCTTGGTTGATGAACCTGCGGTTTCAATCGCCTGTAGAATTTCATCAGCAGCAATTAATCCGCGAATCCGTGTGTTCCACATCGCACGGAGATCTTTGGCGTTCGCTTCATTCAATCTGAATGAAAAGGTGTTTTGGTTGTGTTCTTGGCTTTCCGTTTCTGAGACCAGCGAATCTCGCATAGCCTGGATGTCCGTAGCATCCGCTCGTTTAATCGTACAAACAAGCAAGAACGGCGTTTCCGCCATTGCAATCATTCCTCTTCAGAGGTCTCTTCTGCGGCTTTGCGCTCATAGTCGAGAGCAGCTTGCTGAGCGATGAATGCCATATCGGCCGTTGTTGCGCCTTCAACAGATCGTCGAAGAATACGGGAGTTTGCATCGCTTGCACGGGTGAATGGTTCCCATGCACCGCCTGCGAAGGTGTGACCACACTTTCCGCAAGACCAGATACCAACGGATTGACGGGTAACCTTGCGGTAATGACAAACAGGGCATGTGTATTTGGCGTTTTTCTTGGCCAAAGCACTCCCTGCGTTACGTCGTACGCTTACACCATATCGTGCACCAAAT
>JAYYFM010000099.1:0-4591 GCA_036158745.1 Thermoplasmatota archaeon | reverse complement strand
GGTCTGTAATGCCAATGGTTGCAATCTCTCCATCCATTCGAATCCATTCGTGTTCTTTCGTGTAAAACAATTCAGCAGGTATTTCACTCATGCTCTCACCACATTGACGCAAGTAAATGAAGGGTATGAATCAACCGCCTCCGACATATCTCATTCGGCTTCATCAATTTCTGACTTCAAGACGTGTTGTTCCAAAGAAGCCCATGCTTGACCAACATTCTTCTCTTTCTCGGTCTGTTGAACATCGTCTTGAACGCGTTGCGTCATCTCATCATCCGATTCGTCTGGAAATTGCTGACCAAGGTTGCCTTTTCTCAACCCTACTCCAATGAGGATTGCGGCAATAATCGGGAAGAGCCAGCCGATTTCAGGATTTGTTGAATATCGTCCTGAGTTGAGGCCAACTGCGAAAACGAAAACGAGACACATCCCCGTTCCTAGGAGGATTTTTCGCGCTCGGTCCGCCGGAGTCATCGACCTTTCGAAGTAGAGCCAATGTATCAAACCAACGATATCAGTAGGTTTCCCGCATCAATTTATGAATCTTGTATGGCAGAAGGGCGCGGTTGACTGGAGTGACTTCCAGAATACGACCGTCGTCCCTCCGTCGAATGTCTTGCAACAATGGGTGGCGGCTCTTTTTGTGCAGAGTAAGGAGCGTGGGTTTGTCGATTTCGAGAGCGTTGCGAACAGCATTGACAAATGCTTCCGATTCAACGGCAAATTTTCCAATCTCATCGATAACGATGACTTCGCAGTTGTCGATAGCATGCTGAATCGCGGGGATGGCTACACGCTCGAGCTCAGCTGTATTGAGGCCATATCCAAGGACGCGCAATCTGGAATCGACGTTTTTGTGAGCGATTTCACCTTCGTCTCCGGTAACCAGGTTTCTGATTTTGTATCCGAGACGCTCTCCGTTTTCGAGGATGGGTTCAGTGCAAATTCCACCGATGATCTCTGTATCGCTCAAATTTCGCGCGGACAATTCTCGCTCACGTTCTTCTTTGAGCATGGAGAGAACTTTCTCCATAACTGCAGATTTTCCACTACGAGGGAGTCCCGTAATGCCAATTTTTGGATGAATGCCCATTCTTAGAATCCTCCAACTGACAAATACCAATCAAAACTAACGAGGGTTTGGATATAAAACATCGTATTCAAACGAACAAAGATGCAACGTTCTTCAATCATTGTACGACTTCTTCAACACCACTGTCAAGTTCAAGTTGGAGAGGCAGCATTTCCAGTTCGTAATTGTTGACGTTGTTGTTGGCGGACCAAGCCTTTGCCCAATCGTCCAAATCGCGTTGATTGAGTTGGTCGCACATCCACTGCAATGCTTTGTCAAGATCGCCTTTGGCTGCACTCAATCTGTTGAGGATGGCTTGGTTCATTTCGATATGGTTCACACTGTTCCCAAGGATGCATCCCTTTGGAATCACAGCCCAACGTAGACGACGCTCTTGGTGTGCGTTGACGATGGCTTGGCAGGCAAGGCGAGGCCCGTATGTTTGGACTTCTGATTTACCAGACCACATAGCCAATTGACGTTCGTTGGCACGCGAGGGGATGTCCTTTCGGAATGCTGGGTGTCGAATGTAGACACTACCGGTTTCGTCCTCTGTGAAATGGACGCCACGGATGAATGGGCGAGATGACTTCGCCTTGTCCCAACTGGAAATGTTGCTCGAATGTGCTGTTTGATCGATCTCCCCGACACGGACCTTGACCGTTTGTTCTTGTGTCGCAAGCCAGTGATCGTGATCACCGAGTCGTGGAAGTTGTGACATACTATCAAGGATCTTGAGGATGCTCTTTCGTTCGATTTGGTCACGAGGTAAACGAGGAACCGCCCATGTGTTCCTTGCCCATTGCACCCATTGTTCCTGTGAAAGCGAGAACGATGGGACTCGCGATGAGATTCCAGAGCCAACACGCCGTAGATCGGAACGAGTTACTGGACCGATGATGTTGAGCGATTCTGTTCCATTTGGAGTCGATGAGATGCCAAGAATGGCAACGCCTTGGGTCATACCAGGGAACAAGAGATTCGCTTCTTCAATAGCCCAAACCTCGTTCCATGAGTGCTTCTCAACCAGGAGTTTTCGCAATGGGTGAGAGGATTGTTCTCGTAGAAGGCTATCAGGAGCAACGATGCGCATTTTTCCATCAGTCGAGAGAACTTGCATACCACGCTCGATGAACAGTCGATAGAGGTTGACATTCCCTCGCATGGTTGAGAAGCGAGGACCATCATCGTTGGAGAGGCTTCGTAGTTTTTCACTCAAGTCCTTGCGACGTTGTGAACCATCTTCCATGCCACGGAATCGATCTTTGATACGCAACCAAGGAGGGTTGGCGATGATCAATCGAGGCGCTTGGTCCCATGGCCAGTCTTGTTGAAGTGTATCGGAGCAAACGATGTTCTCTTCGAGAATGGTTTCAACGAGATTCCGAGAGAGCTTTCCTTCTTGCTCGCCTTCGAGGGATACAAGACCGAGGCGAATCGCTTCGAGAAGCAATCGCTTCCGAGTCGAACGGACGACAAGCTCATCCACATCAACGAGTTGGAATCCACGGAACAAGCGCTCCGTGTCTTCTTTGCGCAAATCAGTATTCTGTCCTTCAAACAACTCACTGTGCTTTCGAAGCATACGTGCATGGAAGATTCCACCACCGCACGACATGTCGGAGAACGGGAGCGGAATACCACTGCTTGTGCGTTCGCTGCGCTGGACGGCTTCAAGCGAACCCTCGTCGAGGGTTACCTCTTTTTCACTCGGTGGGAAGTTGAGCTTCTTGATGTGCTTCTGGAATCCAGGAGGAAGGTCTGCGAGGTGCATGTTGGTCGTCTGTTTCTTGACCTTTGGTTGGATGGTCGCCTCCAGCATTTCCGATGAGATGATCGAATCAGCGAGACGAGGAGGAGTAGGATGTGCTCCACGTGGGGAGCGACCATCGGATTCTGCATCGTGACGTGCAAGCAGATGGTCGAGAACATGACCAGGATCGGTCAGAAGATTTGCTGGAAGCGTTGGCCAATCTTCTGGGAGAAGAGCAGCAATAGGTTGGTGGGTTCGAAGGGAGTTTTCCCATGCATCGAGCCACATTTCGATTTGTGTTTGTCTGTTGTCCAAGCACCGATCCAATCTTGCATACCAGCCGCTAACTCCGTTTTGCATAGTCCGCCCCAGTCAGTGGGTATTCAATCATGGTTTGAATGTGCCTGTTGAAATCATGAAATGATTCATTCTGAAGGTGAATCGATTTGCGCGGACAAGTTTGCGAGTACCACGCCATTCGCGTGCCACTCCCAGCCTTTTGCAACCCAATCGAAGAGGGCTTTCAGTTCGGTTTCATCAACGTCTGCAGTGGAAGCGATTTTCTTGAGAATACGTAATTCCCTACGGTCGTATTCCCCATCAGCAGCAGCGAGCAGAGCGCCGTCCCGAAGAGCATACCGGAGGGTTTCCAATTCAGCATTCTTCAACAGATTTGAAAGTCGATTTGTATCGTACAATCCTTTGCGAATGGACGTTCTTGCTTCTGGGTGAACCATGGCTCGTCCCATGAACCCCTCGAGGACTTGAATTTCTTCTCGAACAAGCTCGCCATCTGCTGCAGCAATGAGGACGAGTAAATCGGCATACCGCGCTCGTTCAGCAGCGTCCAAATCAGCGACGCCGTCGCAAAACATACGGCTCAACCTTGGAGGGAATTCAACAGATCGTATCCGTCTTGCATCCAAGCGTATCCGGTCTTGGTCCATTCGATGAGTTGTTGTACAGCGTCAGGAACGAGCCCGAGATGTTCGGCGATTTCTTTCAGAACTTCGAGTTCCTCGTCGTCGACTGAACCATCTGAGGCTGCCATGAGGACAGCATCTCGAAGAGCAAGACGTCCTGCTTCAGGACCGAGTCCATCCAAGCATTCCTCAAGTGTTGGAGGGCTCTTGAGCGATCTTCGGAGAACTTCTCTCTGGTTCGGAGAAAGCAGAGCCTTACCAAGTTGCTGTTCAAACATGGCGAGTTCATCCACGGTAATCTCTTCATCGACACGGGCCATGTATGCAAGCAAACGAGCATACGCGTATCGTTCATCACGGGGCAAATTCTGGAGAGTGTCGGGTAGCATCCGAACCACTCTTGTGCTTCTCCATCATGAACCTCTCGCCTCCAAGACGAGACAAATTACCATTTGATGCAACAATCCTTGGACCCACACGATGATTGATAGGTAGGTGTAGCAACCACCCATCATGCACCCATCCGTGAACGTTCTCGGGACTGAACTCAAGTCGTGTTCCACAGACCCTCTTACTGGTTGGTATCGCGATGGATGCTGCAACACCGATGACAACGACCGCGGTTCGCATACGGTGTGTTGTGTGGTGACGCAGGACTTTCTTGAATTCGCAAAAGCTCAAGGAAATGATTTGATGACGCCTGCTCCTCATTTCTCTTTTCCGGGATTGAAACCTGGTGATTCATGGTGCGTTTGTGCGCGAACGTGGCTCGCTGCAGTTCATGCAGGTTCAGCCTGCCCAGTTGATTTGGAAGCAACGCATGAAGAAGCATTGAGCATTATT
>JAYYFM010000098.1:0-4620 GCA_036158745.1 Thermoplasmatota archaeon | reverse complement strand
CCCAGTTCTTGCAAAGACCACGTTTTGATTGGCAAGAATCACAAAGGTATGGTCCTCCTGCAGTCTTGTTTGAACAATGGTCCAAACAACAGGTTGGCAAAAATCTGTCAAATAGGCCCATATTGCAATCACTAATTACCGGCAGTTAAACCATTCCTTGAATTAATCAATATTAGATATATTCAGAGGGTTTATCCGGATACCCATTGCTCAGGTATTCGAAAATCAAAGGGCTCGCAGTGGGCTTTGTCAGAGCCTACCGTTCGTATGACCATCCATACGAAGGGGTACATGTCTGTGCCCCATGGAAGCAGTGCTTATCGTCTATCGCTTCAGGAGGACCGATGATTTGGGAGCTGCTCTCCACGCACACAATGGTCAACAACCGATTCGATACGCTTCATTTTGGCACCTCTTCGCTTGGTTTTCTCTATCCATGTAATGATGCTCTGACGATAGGTTGCACTCGATTCGAGCCAGTACGATTGGGCCCGAGCGACGCGAAGAGCATCCAACAGTTCTTGTGGTTCAACAATGAATTCCCGTGCTCTCGAATCTTGACTCATGTGTGATATAATTCAGTTCGAATATATCAATCATAGTTTTTTGAAACTGTTTCAACATCAATGGTATGGTTCATTGGGTTGATGCTCTACCGATGGACCATGACGTTGTCATCAGCGCCAGACCCATCTGGTTTCATGGCCGATCTCGGCATTGAACGCACCATTTGGAAACCTGGTCACTCACGGTTGGAACTGACATTAACAAACGAGCATCTCAACAAAGGTGGTGTTGCACACGGAGGCATCCACATGGTCCTGTTGGATTCGGCATTAGGCAGCGCATTGGTTGCATCCTTGAAAGTCGAAGAATGGTGTGCAACAACGCAGTTATCGACAAGTTTTCTCGCACCAGCTCGACCAGGCGAGCGGTTGGTTGCAGAAGGGCGAGTAGTCCGAAGAGGCAAACATGTTGCCCACCTCGCAGGTGAAGTCAAAGTTGGTGACCGATTGGTCGCAACTGCAACTGGAACGTGGGCCATATGGTCTTCGCGCCCACCTTCACTCAATGGAAAATGAGTCAAAAAATGAAAAAAGCCCCACCAAGGACCTGAATCCTTGATGGGGCGGAAAGCCACTTTTGTGGCAACACTCGTCGAACGAGTCAGCAAATATCAAGAGAAGTTGAGAACCTCAGAGGTGCTCAATTCCGACCTTCTTGACGTTGGCCTTCTTGATCTTGTCTGGGAGCCAAGCTGGGCCGCCAGCAGGCTTGTCAACCATGCTGATGGAGCCTGTGAAGACGTGTACACGCTTGGTGCCACGCTCTCGTAGGCGGATGTTCGTGTGTCCACGGGTTGCAGCTTTGAGGGCTGCTCCTCGTGGTTGCTTGCTCGCAAATACTTGGCTCGTGTCTTTACCGTTCTCCATGAGAACGAAATATTTCTTGTCTGACATTTGGATTACCTCCAAAACCTAATCACAACTTCTAGTTATTATAATTTGTGCCGAAAAAATGCAATACTGCGCCACATATGGCTCTCAGTAGCCCTTTCCAGAAGAGTAAAATTAGCAAAAAGGGACACTGCAAGGCTAGAATTCTGCACCTGCAAGTGTCTTCGAATCGATAATGCCCGGAATTTGTCGAATAGACTCAACGACAGCTCTTGCGATGGAAGACAAATCTTCTGCAACCAACTTGACAATCAAATCATAGTCTCCAAACAAGACAGTAACATCTGCGACATTGTCTTGATCTTTCAAATAAAGATAGACGTCGTGTTCTTTACCCGGAACAACGTTCAGCAAAACATACCCTACTGCCATGGCGACCAAACACCCCTTCCTCATTCAGAATAATATCTCATCGGTCTCATTGTCTCGAGGCGACAATCGAGAGGCATGCTCCAATCGAATGTTTTCCCATTGTTCATCGCTCCAGTCTTCTGGTTTCTCACCTTCCAACCATGCAACAAACGCTTCCTCTGTCCATCCGTCTGGTATTGGAGGCGTTGTTGCCATACTCAGCAGAGATGCCTCTGCTTGAGCAATGGAATCCGATGTTAGCTGCTCAAAGTCATCGAGGGACTCATCGGAAGCCCACTTGTTTTCAGTTCCTCGGCGTCGAACAACGAGCGTAGTTGTAACGACGAGAATCATCAATGCAAGACCGATGATGATCAATGGCAGCAGAGAGGATTGTGAAGCTGCGGCCATCTCTCCTTCAATCGTTTCGTTGCAATTGATTCGACATACATATGGCTCAACGGTAATGTTCTCTATGCTTTGCCAGAAGCCAGTTTCTCCATCCGAATCTTCACAACCAACATCGACCCGTAACTGGACCGTTGTCTCGTTTAAGTTTCGAGGAACTGGCCAGCGCATCTGATTGAAGCCATTCTCATCAAGTGTTTCGATAGGGCGGAATTCCTTTGCCCAAACAGCGGAATTGTTGTCATCGAGGAGAGATAGTGAACACGATACATCGTCCAAACCGTCGAGGTCTGTAATGGAAAGTTGGAAGGATAGGTCGCTTCCTGCCTCAACGGATTGTGGTGTTGTTCCATTGATGATTGGTGGAGCGTGACGGAACAACATCGACATCTGCATCGATGCTGGATAGGCGTCGATGGTCGAAGCGATGAGTTGAATTGAACCCTCATCCGAAGCAAATGAACCATCCAATTGGAGGCGGAACCAGTAGACATCATCTCCTTCTTGCTGAAGGCAAGCATCGTTGGAAGAAACCCAAGCGGGTTGCTCAATGAGGGGTGCATTGACCGACCATCCCAGTTGTCGTAGTGAAAGTTGAATGAATTCGAGCGGTCTGTCGCTTTCAATAACGGCTCCTAGAACGGCAGGATGCCCAAACATCAATTCCGTGATGGAACCTTGCTCGTTGCAAGGAATCATCTCAACGATTCTCGGAGCATTCAGAACAAGTGGAATGTTCGAAGAGGTCGTAGATTCAACGCCTCGTGAATCCTGAAGACGGACGATGACATTGATGTCGCCCGCCTCTAGGAAATTTTCCGGCGGGTTCAGATCGACGATGGTCTCGCCATCATTCACCGTCCCTTCTATCGAGAGGACCTGTAGACCGAAGCCTGGCCAATCGATTTCAATGTCTGCAAGATAGTTGTTTGCGAAATCATCCACATCGGATACCACGATGCGCAGGAATTCATCTCCATTGTCAACGATGCGGTCGATGCTTTGATTGGATTCGTTCTCAAAGAACAAATTGATTTGAGGTGCTGCATCCACAACTTTTACCGAACGTTGGGCAACCAAACTTCCGTCGTCTCTTCGCATCTCGATATCGATGCTGTTGACAGACGATCCATTCTCAATCATGTAAGATGCTTCGTAACAATGGTGATTGGCATCGCTCATATTCACGTAGGTGATATCTCCAAGTGCACCCCGAGAGACGAGGAACTGCGGCTGTTCGAGTGCAGGATTGTGGTCGACATCGAGGACGCAGCCGGTCAACGTTTGTTGTATACCTCGCTGAATACCCATTGGCGTCATAGGAGGTAATTGCGTGACACCAAGCCATGTAATGTCTGCATTGGACACGTGAGGACCGAACCACGATGCTGGTGCGTCAACGATGGTCGAAACGTTCTCAACCACGACACCCGTTTGTATCGAGAGACCATCCGTGGCAGTCACATGCAAGGCGAGATGCCCTGTTGTGACATTGATTGGAAGCGTGATCATGGCTTCCCATGTTGTTCCATTGTCGTTCGACCCCATGCTGCCCATGTTCCACGTCGCGTTGACAACGGAACACGTTGGGCAAAGTACTGCCCACCCCATGTCGACCGATTCAACCCGCTCATCGTCTGAGGTAATAACAGTACAAAGGAAAGAATCACCACGAGCATACTCATCTTGATCGCAACCAACAGATTCAATCACAGGCGCATCGTTCACCCAAATCCGCATGATGATGAAATTGTTGAGTGTGTTTCGTTCGAAGGAACTCGAATTGTCGTGCGCATAGCGAACACGAACGTCCAACCATCCCGCTTCAGTTGGCGTTATTGGGATGGTGATGGACGTACGAGAACCTGGCTGGTCACCTGCGACGACACTCAGATTGGTCGAGGATATCAAGACTGAGCCTTGCAAATTGATGATGTCTATTTGTCCTTGTCCCGCAGACATACCAATATTCTGGAGACCGACTTCAATCTCACCCGTTTGACCAACTGAAAAATTGTTCAATATTCGCGTATCTAAAAGCTCCACATCGTGCAACGTGCTCACATAGGGTGCCATTTTCGGGTCACCGACAACAACCCCCATCCAAGAGATGTAATCGTTTGCAGCTGCATTCGCTTCAGCGAAATTGTACCCTTGTGCATACATTGAGAACAAGATACTGGGTTGACCAACCGCAGTAAGATATGGTTCATACACGTAACCTTTGACACCACTTACGCCATCTTCCAACAAATCAGCAACGAGCGATTGTCCGTACGTTGTACCCAATGTGAACGATCGTCCACCCGTTGATACGGCCGTTTCTGCAATCGAACCATTGACCCAGGACATGTGAGGTCGAATTGCACGAAGGATGAAACTGTCAATATACACCGAACCACTG
>JAYYFM010000097.1:0-4718 GCA_036158745.1 Thermoplasmatota archaeon | reverse complement strand
AACCGTTCAATGGCATGGATCCTGTTGCGATTGATGCATTCAAACGGTTACTTCGCTCGTTGGCAAAAAAAGGCATCTCAATTATCGTTTCAAGCCACCATCTCGCAGAACTTGATCACCTCGTTGACACCATTGCATTGCTTCACCGTGGACAACTGCTCGCACATGGCACAACTGATTCACTTCGAGCCAGCCTCGGATTTGAACAAATGACTGAAATCGTTCTCGAACGGGAAATCGAAGAAAAACTTCTCAACACAATGAATGTTCTCGAACACATCGAATCCGAAGGACAACATCGTTATGTCATCGAATCAGGACATCATGGCCTTCTCGAGAAACTCGTGAAGAACAATCATACAATTTCTACTTGGAGAGTCGTACCCCCAACGCTCATCGAACTACTTTGCGCAGCAACAGGGATGGATAGGGAAGCCATTGGGATGGATGTTGAACAAAGCAGTATGATACCGTTCCGAACATTGGGTGGTGAGGAAGAATGACACCATCCAAACGAATGTGGTGGCTTGCGTTTGCTCTCAGTAAGCAACGAATGTTGTCGACACGGATGTTGATCATGCTGCCGATTCTTTTGTTGTTCATTCCAGGAATGGCTTGGGGTTTTGCAGACCCAAACATTCAGCTTCCAGCGGAACAACTTCCAACGAACGGAACGGAAGTCATGTTCCTTGCAAGCATTGGAATCGTATTTGCAGGAACGATGGCTGCTGTTCTCATCGCTCACGATGGAATTAGCCGAGATCGTATGAGCGGTGTTCTCGAAGTCCGCCTATCTCAACCGATGCCACGATGGAGACAAGGTGTTGTCCTCATGCTTGGCCATTGGAGCAGCATTGCAGTACCTGTGGCAGTTCTGTTGGTTGCATCCATGATGCTTGTAGGATATCGAAGCGGCATGTGGGTGCCGTTGAGTGATGCCCTCATCTACATTGTTGCAGCGATGTTGATTCTCTTGTGGTACACTGTCTTCGCCCTGCTTGCATCAAGTATTGCCAAGGAACAAGGTTCAGCCATCGCATTCTCAATCGGCCTGTGGTTCTTGTTCACATTGCTCTGGGTCCTGTTCACGACACTTCTCGCTGCATTGAACGGTGTTGCAGTTGGCGATACTCAAGACCAAGGATACCTCGTGTTTGAGGGCCGCTTGGATTTGCTTTCTCCAAACGGGGTCTATCATCACCTTTTGGAGACCCGATTGGACGGGGTTGATCGAGGCGTTTCAGCAGTTGGCGCATACCTTGCAGCGGTCCTGTGGACAATTGTACCGGTCTACCTGTTCCAGCGTCGACTGAATCGGCTTGTTCCTTGACTGTTCTCAACCAAGCATTGATGAACGTTGTTGGTCTCGTCGAATCATGATACCCGTTCTCATCATGATGCTTCTAGCCCTCGTGAGTCCGTCGATTGAAATGTCCACTTTGGACGAAAGCGAACCTATTCAGACAACATCTGGACGGCAAGGCAGCCTTGATGTTGATTGCAGTGGGTACACCTTCGAAGACCTCTTCGAATACGATTTCGCTCTCTTCACACTCGATGTGAACGACGACTGGGCAACAGGCGTCATGGATGCAAAGGCATGGGTCAACGGCAGCAAATCCGCTGTTGTCCGAGACAATTTGGATGGTCTGTTTGAAGGCGTCCCAGGTGGTGACGATGATTGGATTTCAACCGATGAGCGAGAAGCCGTTCGCTCCATCGGACCAAAGTGTATTGCCGACATGGAAACCCGGCTCGGTATCCGCGAAGGGCTTGCACATCGCGGAAACGTGGACTGGAACGATCTTGAATTCGTAGAGGACGGAATTGCACTCGATGAAGTCAACCTTGTTCCGACCGGTCATGAGCAGGAGCGTTCGTGCAGCAGTCCTCTTTCAGACGCTGGATGCAAGGAGGTCCCAGTCACCGTGACGGATGACCTAGAAATCCATCTGCTCATTGCTGAAAACCAGAACAACAATGTGCGCTTTGACCAACTTCCAAACCAAGGAAGTTCGAATTTTACACTGGCCATGAACGTCACCAACATCACCGACGCACGCCTCATCATGACCTTCCCCGTAGAACAAGGATTGCGTGTTGCTGAGACGGGCTTCTACGATGACGGAGTTCTCAACGAAGCACTTGCAGCACCAGAGAGCGAATTCTTACCAGACGGACGATTGCGCATCGTCGCTGATGTCGATTATCCACTCGGTTCCTATCCAATGGTCCGCAATCTGTTTGTTGACTTTACGACCATGGCGCCGTTTACCAACGAAGACCCTGTGTGGAGCACACTCGCACCAGCAGAAGGAACCATCATCCCTGTCGGAACGACGAACGGAGAGATGCTTGCAGTCGATGATGCTGGCACGTGGGTGACCGACGAGAGCGGATGGAGTTTGCAATGTAATTTCGCCGATGCAGGATGGGATGTTCGCATGGATGAAAACGCTGGATTGTACGTTACCGCAAACGGTGGTTCAGCTGTAGGACAATGTGCTGGCGTAGATGCATTTGGCGCAGAGACCGTTGAGCACCGCAACTACACCTTCGGCAAGGTCATGGACGCTTCTGCAGCAGTGTCAAGTGACGGTGACCAAATCGAATTCACTGTTGCACCAACGGACCTTGTTCAAAGCCTAACCGTATCGGCTCACGCGCATCAAATGTCCGCCATGGGCTCAGAAACGACTGCAGTGGCTCAAGGGACCTCCACGGTTCTCTCATTGTCGATGTCTGGCCTAGCACCAGGCGAAGTCATGATCGTGGGTTCCGCCACGGCCAATGGTATGTTGGATTACAACTTCATGCTTGATTTGGGCATTGAAAAGGCAAATACACCTCCAACGATTACGATTGACACCAATCTTCAGGGCCAAGAGGCTGAGTGGGAACTCGATGGACTGAAGTTTACGCTCAATGGAAACGTTATCGATCCTGATGGTCAAGATGTGAGCATGGTTTTGAGCATTTGCAACGGTCAAACATCGAATTTCAATCGAGACAATCTCGCATGGGAAATCCAAGTCTCCATTGCCAACTGTATCCAGAACGACGTCGAATCACCATACAATGTGGTTATCGTTGCAACCGATGAGTCTGGTGCAACAACAACTCTGAGCATCGATGTCGTCGATCCAAACGCTGGAGGAACCGATTCCGGTGGCGATTCAACCACAACCGAGAGCGAAGAGGAGGGAGGAAACATCCTCCCTGCCCCGGGACTTCTTGCAACGATGATGATTGGATTGGTTGCAGCAGGATGGGTTTCGTCACGCCGAGATTGACCAACAGACTCAAACGCAGTTGCTAGGCACGTAGGGTTGAGGGGCATGTTTCGAGGTACTGTAGACCGCACAAGCCATGAGGGTGGATTACTCCTCACCTTCAGTGGCTCCTCACCAGCTCTTGGCTCCATCATCGTCCGAGAAGAAGATGGACACTACATCGGGAAGGTCGACGCAGTTCTTGGTTCGACCGAAGCACCTCTTGCACATGTTGCGCATCTTGATCGAAAGCAAGACAATGATGCATTCATCGGCGCTACTGTAACCATTCGAGCAAAGAAAGAACGTGAAGAACGTCCTCGTCGAGAGCAACGAAGCGAACGACCTCAACGTCGTAATGACCGATCCTTTGACCGTCGAGACAATCGTCAAAGGAGTGACGAGCAAAAAGACGACTGGGTTTGTGCAGCATGCGAAAATGTGAATTTCTCCTGGAGAAAGGAATGCAACAGTTGTGGTAAAGGCAAGGATGGGAACGTCAAAGCCTACAAATCCTCCTTCAGAGACAACAACCGTTCAAACAATCGTCGAGACCGTCCTCAACAAGAGCGTCATGGACGCAACGATTGGATCTGCTCATCCTGTGGCAACGACAACTTCTCATTCCGTACAGAATGCAACAAATGTGGAAAGTCGAAAGCAGGAGGCGAAGGTCAAGAACGGTCTCGTGGAGGCTTTTCAGATCGTGGTCAACATGGTAGCAGAGGTTCAGGCCGACGTGGTGGAAGCCGCGACGGAGGCCGTGGATTCGGTGGCGGTCATGGAAGAGATTCAGACCGACGTGGCGGAAGGCGCGACGGAGGTCGTAGTTTTGGTGGAAACAGAGATGGTCGTGACGATCGACGTGACTCCGGACGAGGTCGTCCAAGCCGTGATCGCAACGATGAGCGTCCAAATGAGCGTTATCGAAAAGCCCGAGGAAAACGGCCAGGCCATGCACATAACCGAGGACCTCAACCCATTCGTCCTCGACGCTATCAAGGCAAGAATCGAGACGACTGAGGTGAACGGACGTGACAGCAGAAGCCCATTACTTGGATGCGCTTGAAGCACTTGATGCTGAAAACCGTGAAGAAGCGCTCCAGCATGCTCGGAAGGCGGTCAAACTTGACCCCGAACATGCTGATGCTTGGAGAGTCATTTCTGATGCGAGTCTTCCAGGGTCTCGATTGCAACCAACCTTGAAGCAAGCCGCTTCCTCACTCTCTGCCGCCAAAAAGGTGGTTGCTCTTCAACCAGATGATCTGGCCATGTGGGTTCGAGGGGGACGACTGCTTTCCGATGAACTTGGTTTGTACATGGATGCGCTTCAATGGTGGCAAGACGCACGCCATCATGCACCAGAAGAGGTCACACCGATTGTTGAGCAAGCAGCTATTCTTGCAGATATGGGACTGTACAGTGAAGCAAGCGATAGGTTGCAGT
>JAYYFM010000096.1:0-4731 GCA_036158745.1 Thermoplasmatota archaeon | reverse complement strand
TTTATGTCCATTGAGCACCCTCCGTGTTCTCTGGTGCGCGATAAGCAACACACCCCAGTGTATCCGCGCATGCATACCTATCGTTTCAAACGTACGCTTTCGTGAAGGCCAAGAAAACCGACGAAAATAAGGGCGATGACGGTGAACACTGCGCCGATAACGACTGGACCGAAGGTTGATGCCTGGGCTTCTTCTTGGAGCTGCGTCGGCTCAGTTTGATTCACTTGAACTTTCAACCAAGAACCTTCCCTCAGTCCAAGTTCCAGCAGGCGTCCAATGTGTGCGAGGGATTCTGCGGAGACCTTGTCAGGCGTGTCTTCATGTGTGTGCCAATATCCTTGCCAAACCGATGCGTTCTCGCCGTAACGAATGTCGATAAAATCGATCGCCGGTATGCCTACGTCAATCATTGGGACATGGTCGTCGATGACGCCATCGGTTTTTGAGAAGTTGACGATGTCAAGTCCAGGGTTTCCACCGCAATCTGTGACGTTATCGATAAGACCCAAAGGAGTGGCGAGTGTACGAACGGCATCCCACAAGCGATCGCCCTCCTCATTACCGACGTTTGGCGGGAAGGTTCGATAAATTTTCAAATCGGCATCACCAATCATATCGACGAGCAGGAACGCATCGATGCGAGAAATGTCCTCGTCCGTGCGGTTCTCGGCCCATGCTTTTGCCCCAAGCATTGAAGGGGAAGGACCTTGATCTTCAGCATCTGTGAGGAGAATCCATACTTCGTGGTCTAGGTTCATTGTAGGAAGGATTCTCGCAAGCTCCCACAGAACAGCAACACCGCTTCCACCATCATTGGCACCGGGAATTGGTACATTGGTCATGTTTGGATCAGGGTCTCGTTCGGCCCGGTCTCTTGAGTCGTAGTGTGCAGCCAAAACCACAACAGGCCCCAATGGCTCCGCATCTTCGGGAACAAGTCTTCCCTCAAGATTGGTGAGGTTGTATCCGCCCCACTGGTGGGGGTCCAAGGTCCAGTCAAACTCAGGTCTTGTCTCAATGAACCAATTGCGGAGGTCTTCTGAGGCATTGCTTCCAGGTACTCTCGCACCAAAATTCACTTGTGTGGTGACGCTTTCGTTGGCGTTCTGTCCATCGAATTCGAGATGTTCAACGTTCGAGCAAATCTCTGCTGATGCCGTCCATGGTACGGCCATGGTCGAAACGAGAAGGGTCGTCAAAAACAGCGAAATTCTCAACCTTGGACCGTCCATTGTATTGATGCTAAAGACGCGGGGTATTAAATACCTCATTTCCACACAATCAATTGTGATACAGCATCACATTTTCCAGAGGATTTCATATGTCTGAACGACGCTCTACACAAGCCATCTTTCTCGTCTTCCTCATGTTGACCTCAGTTTTGGGTCAGGTAGCAGCCAATGAAACACAAAACGAGGTCGAAGATGTCGTCAACGAAATCGGGGTTGTATACGGCGATTTGACCAACTTCAACGTTGCGACTGGATCTGAATACCTGTTGATCGAGGAGGACCAACCCGTTGTATCTGCAACATCATTCATCAAACAAGCATGGATAGACGAAGGTCGCCCAGGTGTCAATGACATTCGTTACCAGCCAACCATGGCGCGTTCAACATGCACACAACACGTAGTTGGTGATACGCTGACCGTGCCTATTTCAGGGGGCTCAACGAGCGTATACGTTGCGAAAACGACAGCTACCGTTGCCTTCTTGGTTCAATCCGGACGAACCCTCTCGTCAACCGTCTTGCAAAATCTCGCTTCAACATGGGACCAAACCATCTATCCGACAATGACCACATATTTTGGCAAAGACTACCAAGACGGGCGTGGACTCGCACCTCCGGACAACGATAACAACTGTCAAGTTGAAATTGTCATCTATGACATAGACGGCGCTTACAACATCGGAGGCTACTTTTCACCGGGAACGGCACCGACTCGGGACGTTGTGTACGTTGATTTCGCTGACATCACTCTGGCTTGGGGGAAATCCATTATCGCTCACGAACTCCAACACCTTCTTCACAATGCACAGGACCCTTACGAAAACCTCTGGTTGGATGAAGGAAATGCAGACGTTGCGATTTACCTCTGCTTTGGAGCCGATGGAACTCTCGCTGGCCACTTGAATGGATGGACGCAACAATCCGACCTGAGCGTGCGTTGGTGGAACCAACGCAACGCGGATTACGGTGCAGGATTTGTGTTCACAATGTACCTCGCTGACCATCTCGGAGGCGGTCCAGCCGTTCGACAACTCGTTCAGGATTCTGCGACAGGTGGTCTCGGTGTCGAAAACCTTGCTCTTTCACCCGTTTCTGGACAATCTGGCAAGATTGGTCGAACCATGGGTGAGATTTTTGCAAACTTTTCCATCGCAGCAACCATTGATTCCGATCAAGGCATCTACGGTTTCTCGAACCTCGATTTGAACCCATCCTGTGGAGGTTCGACCTTCTGCCGAATCACTCCTGCGGACACAAATTCAGATTGGTCAACACCATGGAGTTCAACCGGTCATACCATGGAAGGGTGGGGTATTCGCTCCTTCAAATTCACGCCCGGTGCAGCTTCTCCGGCACCGCTAACATTGAGAGTTACGTCCGACGTCTCGAATTTTGATGGTGTTCTGGTTTACAAATCCACGGCCGATGGGCTTTGGTCTACGCAGGACTTGGATTTCACCAACAACGTTGCAACTGGACTCATCCAAGGTTTCGGAAACCTCACCGACGAAGTCTATGCCATCGTTTGGTACGCAAGCACTATCGCAGATTGCGATTACACTTCCTGCGGCCCATCCTACCCGCAGGGTACCATCGACATCGAAGCAGCACGCATCACGTCTCCTGCGACCATGATGCTGAATGGAACCACGCTCGGCGACCGTGATGGCGATGGTTCAGCCGATACGGTTCAAGTGAACTACTCTGTTCTCTCAAATGCCTTCTTCGAGGACCTTGATGTCGATGCTGTTGTGCGCAACAGCAACGGCACCGTTGTCGATACAATCTCCACCCGTGTTCAAGCCGGTGGAGGTGTCCATGTTCCAAACAGCGTCTACTTCACCGCCAACAAAGACGACCAATACACTGTTCGCTTTACGATGAAGAACATGCTTGGCGCTGTACTCGATTCAGCAACGACGTCGCCTCAGGCACTCACAAACATGGCACCTGTGGCGAACGCTTCGGTTTCGACCAATCTTAGTCAGACCTACGAGAAGATTCAGTTTACTGGAGACGGTTTTGATGCGTGGGGACTGTCGCTCGACAACAATACCTTGCCGTACTTCGATCAACCCGTCGCTTACGCGTGGAACTTCGGGGACAACATGACCTCAGGATTGCGCTCACCATTGCGCTCTTTTGCCCAAGCTGGACTCTACAACACAACATTGCGTGTCATGGACGTTGGCGGGACGTGGTCGGATGTAAGCGTTAACCAGATCAACATCACCGATGATTCTGAACCGATTCCAATCATCACTGTTAACAACAACATTGTTGCCGATCGGTTGGAGATTCTCACCAATCAGCGCATCATCTTCTCAGCATACCAAACAGCGGACAACGTTCCATTGGAATTCTTGGAGTTTGAGTGGGATTGGGGCGATGGTTCTCCAGTGACGAGTGGAACAGGGCTGTACACTGCGAACCACGAATGGGGAGATGTCGTTGGGCCGAACCAAACCTACATCCTCACGTTGACCGTCTCAGACGGGGTCAACACCGGCCAGAAAACCATCGAAATCATCGTCAACAACCGTCTTCCGTACCAAATCTTCTCGGATGAACTCACAACCTACACCTACACGCCGTTGCTCATGCCGGATGTCTTCACCGATGATGATGGAGAAAATCTCTCCCTCGGGTGGGTGTTTGAGGGTGGCGTCAATCTCGACGGGGTTGAGGTTGATCGTGAGGATGACTTCTCCTCAACTGCATCTGCAGCCATGTATCCAGCTCCTGCTTGGAATACACCGGGCCTCAAGAACATCACCGTCACGGTCACCGATGAGGATGGAGGTATTTCGATTGCAGAACTCAGAGTCAACGTCATCAACCAATTGCCTGTCGCCAATTACATTGTCAAAGAGTCCGGTGCAACTGGATCTCCGCAGATTGATTTCCTTGTTACAGAGGCGCAAGTCAATGTCCCATACACATTTGATGGTCGAACCAGTTTCGATGTCGATGGCACTACGGGTCTGTACACCGATTTGACCTTCAATTGGTCGTTCCCAGATGGTACATTCAGCAACAAGACATTGCCTGCGTACTCCTTCTTGGAACCAGGTGAGCAAATCATTCAACTCGTTGTTACCGATGAAAACGGAGCACAAAGCACGCCAAAGGTCATCGTTGTTGTCGTTGCCAATCCACTTCCAATCATTCAGTTGCAAATTCTCGATGCTTGGGTTGATGGGGAGTTGCTCATGAATACCGATGTGTTTCCAGAGAACGGATTGCCCGATCAATGGTCGAGGACATTCGATGAAAATGGCGTCAATGTCGCTGTTCCTGGCGCTATGTTGTACTTCGACTCGAGTGGTACACGAGACGGTGACCAGAAGTTCGAAGGAAAGTACGTGCCGCTTGAACAAGAATCGCCTGATTGGAATGGACTGCTCGAGTATACATGGGACTTCGGAGATGCAACCCCGTTAGTTAAAGATCCTTCTCCTTGGCATTATTATGAGGTCCCAGGAACCTATACTGTGAC
>JAYYFM010000095.1:0-4737 GCA_036158745.1 Thermoplasmatota archaeon | reverse complement strand
TCAGCTGAAATAAATCCATTTTTTATTAATTTTATTCCTTTGGTTTCATTCCCTGTTTTTATTAAACTTTCACCTAAAATCATTTTACCAAAACCACTCAATGGCTTATTAATATCAAACCATTGAATTATTTGTTTTGCATCATATTTTATGCATTTAGCATCAGAATGTTTGGATGACTCCATGCGGCTAAAACCAAGCATTCATGACGGGCTTCGACACCCAAGGGACATGACCAACCCAGTTACCCTTGAAATCGGGAACCACGCCCCCTCCTTCACATGCAAAGATTCTGCAGGAAATGAACATGATTTATCCACATATGGCGCAGAAGGCAAAACCGTGATTCTCTACTTCTACCCTCGAGATTCCACGCCTGGATGTACGAACCAAGCTTGCGACTTTCGAGATAACATGGGTCGTTTGAACAACGATGATTATGTTGTCCTTGGTGTTTCAAAAGATTCCGAAACATCTCATCAAAAGTTCATAGCCAAACAAGAACTCAACTTCCCGCTCTTGATGGACACAGAAGGACATCTGCACGAACTGTTCGGAACATGGCGCATGAAGAAAAATTACGGGAAAGAGTATCTGGGTTGTGTCCGATCAACATTTGTCATTAATCCCGATGGAAAAATCGAATGGTGTCGATACAACGTCCGAGCAAAAGGTCACGTTGACATGCTCATGCGTGAACTTGGATTCGAAGAATGAGGGTCATCCATGGACCAAGACGTCGGTGGCGAGCGCCTGGCCTTGTCCACTACATCGTGTGCCTACAAACCATGCTACATTGGAAAACATCTCTCCGTCGGCGAGAATGTTTCGATCGGTTCGATGTGTCACATTGGGCGCAACGTCACGATTGGAGCGAACAGCAACATACAGGGGTCAAACTACATCGCAGACAAAACCATTATTGGGAATTCTGTTTTCATCGGTCCAAATTCAACCATTCTCAACGATAAGTATCCTCCATCAGGTGATACAACCAAATGGATTCCAGTTCAGATTCAGGATAACTCCGTCATCGGAGGAGGATGCACGATTCTACCCGGTGCTCATATCGGTAAAGGGTCAGTGCTCGGAGGCGGTTCCGTTCTGACAAAACCCCTTCCGGATGGAGAAGTATGGGTTGGAAATCCTGCACAATTTCTTATGACTCGGGAAGAGTACGACGCAAAGCGGTGAAGAAGATGGAAGGCAAAGCACACGTCATCTCGTTTCTCAAAAAATGCATCGATTATGCCAATGCCTCCATCGAACGAAAGCAAAAACGTGGCGATGTTGAAGACATCGCAAAATGGGAGGCTTATCGCGACTACACCGCACATGCAGTGATGGAGGTCGAAGCAGGTGAGCTTGATCGGTGGTTTCCCTCTCAACAAAAGGCGCTTGGAGAATCTGAGGTGATCAGCCTCAGCCTTGATGAACTCTCTCACGATACTCGGTCAGCATGGTTGACAAACCTCGCAAGCCCACGGCCGTTGGCACTCATTGCTACATCATCCGACAAAGGAGTTCGCAACATTGCCCCTTACACATCGCTGTCAGTTGTATCTAATTCACCACCGATGGCGGTTGTATCACTCTCAGCAGATCGAAACGATCGTTGGAGAGATACCTTGCTGAACATGCGACAGACAAAGAAAGCTGTTCTCAATTTCCTTCCAGTCTCACTGGATGCAGCAACCGTGGTTGAACAAACAGCAAAGCCAATCGCCCACGGTGTGAGCGAGTGGGGGGCGTTCGGCTTGAAAAGTTCGGAAACAAACGAACTCGTCATGAACGATGCCGCTTTTGCTATTGTTGGTGAATTGGTTGAGGAAGTCGACCTGCCCGATGCTAGAGCCAAATTGGCCATCCTTCGGTTGTCAGATATTCTCATCCCTGGTGGACTTGATGATGCTCAACCTGCACACATTCTCTGTCAACACGGTTTGAATCGTCTCATGGCAACACCGACAGAATGGCATTACAACATCGACCGCAGTGTTTGACCAAGGCCATCCTCGAGTGTGGTGTGTGCTTGCCAATCCAAGTGCATCTTGGTCTGCTCGAGATTTGGTAAACGACGTTTTGAGTCACCCGGATGTCCTTGCTCGTGGCGAATTCGGACCGTTTGACCTGTTTCGTCTCCAACAAGTACAGCGATTCGTTGAGCAAGGTCAAGCATGGTACATTCTTCCTCAGAACCGAGATTCAAACTCATCCCTCCAAGGCCTTCGACCAGACCAGCAGCCTCAATACCGCGTACGAGGTCATCAATGTAGGTCAACGAACGAGTTTGCGAACCATCATCATGAACGATGATTTCTCCTTGCTGAACAGCGCCTTGCAACATCATTGCGACAACTTGACCATATTCGTTGCCGTGCAGTCGAGGCCCGTATCCATTGAATGGGCGCACGATGCGTGCATCGAGACCTTGGCGAACAGCATGTTGGACAGCGAGTTCGCCAAGATACTTACTCGCTCCATAGGCATGTCGTTGATGTTCGTGAGCGACAGGAAAAACTGAGGCTTCATCGCCTCCGAGTGGCATGATTTCTGATTCTCCATAGGCTTCAGGGGATGAGGTGAACACATAGCGACAATTGTTTTCTTCTGCAAACTCGAGTGAACGCAACGTCGAATTGAGATTCACATCCATCACGATTCTCGGTTCTTCATGAAACCACTTGGTCCCATTGATGGCTGCAAGATGATAAACGATATCGATATTATTCGGGCTTGCGATCATCTCATAGGTAGTCGAAACACATGCATCTCCCTCGATGAACGTAATGTTATCTTCAACCATACGCAAGTTCTCTCTCGATCCTCTCCAACAATTATCGATGACAACAACGTCGTGGCCTTTTTGTACAAGAGATTCAACGAGACTCGAGCCAAGAAAACCAGCACCTCCTGTGACGAGGATTCGCATCGTTTCACGCTCGCTCAAGAATTTCAATCGACACCTGTCCTTGTTCTCGCTTCAACCGAACAAGGTCTCCATCGTTGACCATCATGCATGGATCCTCCTCAAATCCATGCCCATATGGAACGTTCAACAGCGAACATGCAGGAAGCGTCAATGGACAAACGTCACGGTTGACGATAGCAAGTGGACCTTTGTTTTCGTACAACAAGCCCATCAGAACGTAGGGAGCAACGGTTGACCCAGACCCTTTTGGATAGATGAGAACGGTATCCTCAATCGCACGACCATCAAGGGGATGTCCAGCTTCCTCAACAACCCCAGTATCTCGATTAACATAGCCAAGATACGTGATTGGAACATCGGTCACCATCGCTCGACCTTCAACACAGAAGTCGCCTTGTGAATTCAAACCAGAACCGTTGATGGTTCGAAGGCCAGTCTGCAACGTCTTTGCACTAACATGACCACCGTGCGAAGATTGAGCAAGCGTAGGCGTTGGCCCATCTGCTCGCTCGGGATCAACGGCATGGCGAACGCATTCCTCGATTGAAGCCACACTCGTTGGAATTCGATTCAGGCCACTGGTCAGGTAATGTTCTGCTTTCATCGAATTTGTCAACAAATGATTGTATTTTTCTCGGTTGTAGGGCGTGACCTCTGGACAAGTGTCAACGAGAACCAAGGCACCTGCTTCTTCCAGCATCGAGACGGTTCCATCCGCCTCAGCCAAAGCATAATTCTCTTGACTTGTGAACACCCAAAGCCGTTGATTTGGTATGAATTCTCCGAACTCCATGTGTGTGCGAAGCGCAGCTGCAGTCGTCCGCATTTCTTCCAGGCTGGCTTGTGGACATCCAATAACGATGAGGTCAACCTTTCCCTTCGGACTGAGTTCCTCATAGCGTGCCTCAAGGTCCGATTGAGTGAAGACGAGCGTTCCTTCCCAATCGATGGAATCAATGGGTTGCGTTGGTGGTTCCGTATGCCCTTCAACCCACATCATCGGCGAGCCGTAATTGGCGGCTGCAGCGGTTAACGCCTTTTTTCG
Organism: Thermoplasmatota archaeon; assembly: GCA_036158745.1. Lineage (GTDB taxonomy): Archaea > Thermoplasmatota > Poseidoniia > Poseidoniales > Poseidoniaceae > MGIIa-L2. Next base: position 760 of record JAYYFM010000095.1, on the reverse strand, counting down.
TGCAAAAGAAATGAACTCATCGAGACCCTCGACATATGGCATTGGTCCAAACGGCAAATCCCACTCAGGCTTCGCATTCTTACCAATCCAATCACCAAGGATGGAATAATCCGAAAGCGTTTCCAGTTCGCATTCAACAACGACCCTTATGTTTGGTTGACGATTTGACTCGAGGTGCAAACCCCATGCTGGAGCATATCCAGTGAGGGCTGTTGCTAGGGCGCTCAAGCCTGATTCACGGTTGGTGATCAAAGATGTCCACGTGTTCGAATAACAAACGGCATTCGACTCGGCCCATGATGCAGTGTCACCCTCAATCTCGATGCCTCGATCGTAAGGCGTACAGGACAATGTTGCTTCGATACCAAGTCGGTCATAGGCCTGAACAATCTCGAATTGTTGCTCAAGAAAATTGGGCCATGCAATACCCATTTCTTCCACTTTTTCCCGGTCGCACCCCGCTGAATTCAACGTCGTTGGAATAACAACAGTCCCATCATCATCTCCACTCAAATCCTTGAGGAAGGTACGCAACCCGTGGCCTCCAGTAATGACAGAAACGCCAGAAACGTGCGCGTGGTCGACTTCGACGAAGGATTCTGCTTTTGCAACACGTGCAAGGTCAACCACGAGGCGAGCAGCCTTCTGGCGTGTTGGCCCTTCCTTGCCTTCCAACTGCTCCGACAAACGCTTCGGAAGTTGCATGAATTGACGCAGACATCGGCGCTTCATCAAGACTCGTGTTCAGAACCGATGGTTT
>JAYYFM010000094.1:1296-4738 GCA_036158745.1 Thermoplasmatota archaeon | reverse complement strand
TGACGCGGGATGAAATATCCGATCTTCCGTGCGGTAAGACCGTGATTTCTCATCTTGCGCTCGTTCGACAAGTATGCAACAATATCCGCTGCTGAGCAACCTGGTCGATCCTCGATGTAGGTTGCAATTTCTGCTTTGAGGCGCTCCAAACGTGCCTCTTTTTGTGTGCCTTTTCCTTTCATTGCGGCCATGTAGTATAGTTGCCTTTGGAAGTATATGATACATCGATGGGATTCCCTCGGGCGTCCCATGAATTTGCCTGCAAAGGTTCTTCAAACCACGGCGGGCCGAAAGTCGCATGGGCGAAGTAAAAGCGGTCACTGATTCGGAGTTTGAAGGCGCAATCAACGAGAGCGAATGGGTTCTGGTTGATTTCTGGGCAGAATGGTGTGGACCGTGCAAGGCCATTGCTCCTATTCTGAACGATCTTGCGTCCGAACGTGATATCCTCGTCGCTAAGGTCGATACCGACGCCAACACCATGCACGCTGCTCGTCTCGGAGTACGTGGAATTCCTGCACTCTTCCTGTTCCGAAACGGAACCATGGTCGACAACAAGAGCGGTATGATGACCAAGGCTGCTTTGACGTCATGGGTCGACAATCACATGACAGCTGACGACTTCTAAATCACTTGATTCGTTGACGGCGTTCTGTTTCTGCAGAACCAACTTCACGCACGAGGCGTTCGCGCAACGCTTCATGCAGCCACATGCCTTGCTCCAACTCGATGAGCAGACCATAATCGATCAAGCGCTGGGGGGGTGTCCCGTCCCAATCCAAACTGTTGGCAAGTGCTTTCCAAGGAATTGGCTTGTCCGAAACAGCGAGCGTTGCCAAGAGTTCTCGCTCATCATGAGGCAATGGTGCTAGAATTTCTTCATCCAAGAATCGTAACCAATCATCATGTGTCGGTTTACCATACAGCTCGAGCATCTCGATGGCCAGTGGGTGTCCACCCGTTCGTTCGTGAACATCACTCGCATCGACGTCCTTGAGGTCGAGCTCATCCAACCATTGCGAGGTTTCATCCAATGAAAGACCGGAGAGTGGTAACTCTTCGACAATGTCTCGTGTGTGAACATCTCTTCGATCGTAAAAGTCCAGCGAAGTTCGAGAAATCAGAACAAAGCGCAACGGCGTTTTCTGGGAGATTTGCAGCAATGCTCCGAGGAGATTCTTCGATTCGGGTGCGATGTGATGGACGTCATCGAGAACGATCAGCCAGTATGGAGGAGGGCCACCTGGAGCAATCGAGAAGCGTTCTCGAACCGTGTACGCGTCCGTCAAGTAAGCAAGCAATCGACGTCGCCATGTATCAACGTCCAGCGGAGCGCCGGGACGTAATGGAAGTGTTTCAATGAGGTTGTATGGATCGTGCTTTTCATCGATACCAAAACGATGCAAAAGACTGACTGCAAGACCAACTTCCCGGTCCCAAGGTTGACATGGATACCAACAAATCGAGAGATTCGGTTGCTCATCTTGCTGACCTGCCAACCATTCTGCAACAAGTGTCGACTTTCCAATTCCTGCAATACCAGAAATGACGGCGAAGGCAGAGCGGCCTTCAAACCATTCATCCAGACGCTTGAGTTCGTCACCTCGTCCACGCATTTTGCGGGTCTGTGGCGCACTTGTGTGATAGGTTGCATGAACACCAGCGAGTGGCTGAAGTCGACCAGGCGGTGGAGTTGAATCCTCGTCGTCTTGCTTTTTGATCAAACCAAAACGAATGTCGCCCCATGTTAGAACGCCTTCATGTTGTGCATGAAGCAATACCTGCAACAACGACATATCCGAAGCCAAACGGTCAGCAGCGTCTTTCGATTCAATCTCAAGGAGTTGACCGTCCTTATCCCGTACCAAGACCTTGGTTTCACCCAATTTGTCCGTTCGAAGTTTGGCCATGTCTCGACCATCCTCGGTTAATTGCCACGTCTTTTGGCGTCGATCATCGTTCTGAATTGAACGCGTGTGTTCACTGACCCAACCTTTCCGAACAAGGTCCCGCATGGTTCGGCTGACGTTTGGTGGATGTTGTGCACACGCTTCCGCAATTCCTGGTCGTGTCAAGGCAGAAGTCACGATGAATCGGTCAGCAAGATGGTCATGGTGCAAGAGGTGCAGCAAGACGCGGTCTGAGACAGCGACGTTGACTTTTGGCAACCCCTCGGCCATGTACCTCTGTGGAGAATATCACGTTCAAGCGTTCCGATGACCTGTGTTTCATCGCGCACAGAAAGACCACAACCCCTAATAAGATATCAACCTCGGAGTAGTATGGATTCCAAGTTGCGTGAGAAAAGGGTCTTGAGTTGGCTTCTCATCTCTCTCATGGTTGGGATTGTGCTTTCGCCGTTGAGCGCGCATGCAGCGGATTCAGATGGAGACGGTGTCGACAATTCTCTCGACGATTGTCCGTATGCGAGCGGTACATCAACAGTTGATCGAGATGGATGCCCAGATCGAGATGGTGATGGCACGTCTGACATGATGGATGGTTGGACCAGTCAGAATCCAAACTTTGTTCTCGATGCGAACAACCCTCGAAGCTCCGATTTCAACGACGTTGATTTCTCTCCTGATGGTTCTGAAGTTGCAACCTCGAGCGATGATGGGTACATCCGTATCTGGAACACTTCGACTGGACAAAACGTGCGCTCTGTCATCGCCGTATCTGGTGGAGGAACAGGGAAATTGTCGTGGTCTGCTGATGGTCGTTTCATTGGTGTAACCTCTCAAGCAGCAGACGAATTTGATATCTATTATGCATCCAACTTGACATCCGTTCATGGCGCATTGTCGTCCGATGTTGGTTCAGGCGACTACACGTATGATATCGATATATCACCAGACGGTACCAAGGCTGCTGTAGCCATTGGCCGATCTGGAAATGGAGGCACAAATGGCGTCGTTCGAGTGATGGATGTGATCAATGGTACCGTAATGCAGAATCTCAATCCCGGTGGCGAAGACCGGTTTCATTCCGTGGATTTCTCACCAAGTGGCTCTCACATAGCCATCGGAACAGTTGGCGATTACTACGTCGTTGATGCTACAAGCTGGGCAACGACCCGAAGCGAAAGCGCCCCTGCAGGTACGGTCAACTCCATTGCCTGGTCTCCAAGTGGTGAGCACATCGCAGTGTGTGAGGGTTATGTCCAAAGCCAAGGCGGTTCTCGATTGAGACTGTTTGAAGTCGATGTTTGGACCAACATACAAACCATCGCTGGTTCGACCTCTTGTTATGCAACGGACTTCTCGCCGGATGGTAACCAAGTTGTCTTCGGTATGGGATGGTATGCAGCGGATGGTGCAACTGCGAAAATCTATGAAGTCTCAAGCGGAACACTCATCGATACGTTTTCCCAAAGTCGCCCTGGAGGATGCACATCGACAAACAACAACCAGTGCGGACAGAACAACGGTGTTTCATGGTC
>JAYYFM010000094.1:0-1286 GCA_036158745.1 Thermoplasmatota archaeon | reverse complement strand
TCGTAGAAGTCCAGCGAAGTTCGAGAAATCAGAACAAAGCGCAACGGCGTTTTCTGAGAGATTTGCAGCAATGCTCCGAGGAGATTCTTCGATTCGGGTGCAATGTGATGAACGTCATCGAGAACAATCAACCAGTATGGAGGAGGGCCGCCAGGAGCAATTGAGAAGCGTTCCCGAACCGTGTATGCGTCCGTCAAGTATGCAAGCAATCGACGTCGCCACGTATCTACGTCCAATGGAGCGCCAGGTCGTAATGGAAGTGTTTCAATCAAATTGTACGGGTCGTGTTTTTCATCAATGCCAAAACGATGCAAGAGACTGACTGCAAGACCAACTTCGCGGTCCCAAGGTTGACATGGATACCAACAAATCGAGAGATTCGGTTGCTCGTCTTGCTTACCTGCTAACCATTCTGCAACAAGTGTTGACTTTCCAATTCCTGCAATTCCAGAGACGACTGCGAAGGCAGATCGCCCCTCAAACCATTCATCCAGACGCTTGAGTTCATCATCACGTCCACGCATTTTGCGGGTCTGTGGCGCACTTGTGTGGTAGGTTGCGTGGACACCGGCGAGCGGCTGAAGACGACCAGGCGGAGGCGTGGAGTCTTCCTCGTCCTGCTTTTTGATTAAACCGAAACGAATGTCTCCCCACGTTAGAACACCTTCATGTTGCGCATGAAGCAGTACTTGCAACAACGACATGTCCGAAGCCAAACGGTCGGCAGCATCCTTCGATTCAATCTCAAGAAGTTGCCCGTCTTTGTCCCGTACCAAGACCTTGGTTTCACCCAATTTGTTCGTGCGAAGTTTGGCCATGTCTCGACCATCTTCGGTCAACTGCCATGTTTTCTGGCGTCGATCATCGTTCTGAATCGAGCGCGTGTGTTCACTGACCCAACCTTTCCGAACAAGGTCCCGCATGGTTCGGCTGACGTTTGGTGGATGTTGTGCACACGCTTCCGCAATTCCTGGTCGTGTCAAGGCAGAAGTTACGATGAATCGGTCAGCGAGGTGGTCATGATGCAAAAGGTGCAGCAAGACGCGGTCTGAGACTGCGACGTTGACTTTTGGCAATCCCTCGGCCATGTCCCGCTGTGGAGAATATCACGTTCAAGCGTTCCGATGACCTGTGTTTCATTGCGCACAGAAAGACCATAACCCCTAATAAGGTACCAACCTCGGAGTAGTATGGATTCCAAGTTGCGTGAGAAAAGGGTCTTGAGTTGGCTTCTCATCTCTCTCATGGTTGGGATTGTGCTTTCGCCGTTGAGCGCGCATGCAGCG
>JAYYFM010000093.1:0-4766 GCA_036158745.1 Thermoplasmatota archaeon | reverse complement strand
TAAGGCTGTTCAGGCGGGTATTGCATCGCCTCGAACGGATCGATGCCTTCTTCATATCCACCTACTTGACGATCGACCAACCCTGCCATTTGAGCAAAGTCCGATTCGGATAATCCCATCTTCTGAGCCTTGTACAGAGAATTCTTCGATTCTCTTGCAGCTCGCTTTTTCTTCTTCTTCTTTCGACGTCGCCGAATCAAGAGAATCAACAAGATGACGACAACAGCAGGATAGGCCCAGAACTGACCAAGAAGATACAACCACGTGACTTGCAAGCGAAGTGTCACTTCATCATCAAGACCATCAGGCGGAATCGTGTAGGTAATGACTTGACGGCCTTCCTCATCCTCTGTCACAATCATGTTCCCTTGGGCAGATGTGGCTTCCTTGGCAATAATGCCCTTTGGCAAGGTGAAACTGACAGGGCCTGTGAGGTCGAATTCCGTCTCTTCATGGATGGTGGTATCCCAAGATCCTGTCTCGACTGTTAGGGCTTCTTGCTCGAGTGGAGGGAAAGTGATACCTTCTGATGAAACAACGCTCGCTACCATCATCGACGACATCTCATCGACCATCATGACCATGGGTTGAAGCAGTGGTGAACGGAATGCACCACTGATGTCCTCGGTCAACAGTGAGAGCTCAACCGAATCAGGATCGCCGCTGAATATATCGCCCCATGGGCTAGAAACAGCCAGTGTGAACCGGACTTTTGGAATCTTCAGACTTACGCTGAGTCCAACATCATCGGATACAATCGGCCCAGGGGTTCCAAGACCTGCAAGGCTCGTTTCGATTGAAAAATCACTGATGTCTACTTCCGAAAACTCTGGCCCTTCTTCATGGTCTTCAAGTCCTTCCGCAGCGAGCTGTATTTCGCTGGTGAGAATTTCCCCCACGTCGGTTCCAAATTGCATCAATCCGTCTGAGGTAAGTTCGAAAACAAGCTGACGTGACGCCGGACAATCGATGAAAGCAGTGCTAGGTTCGAGGCATTGTTGGATAGTAATTGGTTTGTCGCTGCGACTCATAATGTCTCCAGCAAGTCGAATCAAATCGCTTGGAATGACCTCCATTCGGACAGTTGTGTCGTCGTTTACATCGTAATATCCCTGTGGTACAGCGATTCGGTGAACGACTGCACTGGCTTCGAGGCCAAACTCAACTGAAACAGATTTGGTCCACTCATTAACATCGAAGGTGTCAAAGTCAATCTCTAGAGATGTAGAAACACAGGTCTTCTGCGTTTGCAAACAAATCGTTTGACCGTCCTCGTTGAGGATTGGATGATTGTAAGTGTAAGGAGAAGGTCCTGCAATGGAGATGCCGTTTCTGTTCTCACCTGATTCTGAGTGTTCAAGGATGATGCGATCATCACCGCCAATGGTCTCAATCCAACTTGGAAGAATCAGTTCGAGTGTAACCTTCGACGGTGGAAGGTCAGATGGAATCATGCTTTCGAGGAAACTTGTATCAAGGACGGTTTCCAGCGAAAGGCCAGCGTCCATCAATCGTCGAAGGTCCTCATTCGTAATGACATCAAAATAATCGCTGACGGTGTACGTTTCGCCGTATATTTCAAATTCCGAGTCTGGAAGATTTTCTTGGATAAGATCGAGGAGACCTAGTTCAAAGCTGTTGCTTGTTGAGCGCAAATAGATTGGATGATCGTAACCCATGGCGCTCGGCCCTTGGATACAATACGAAATCGTGTTTGGTGGCGTTACTGTTTCAGAACAACCAACAGAATGGCTGTAGTTCAATCCACCAGCAGGCCCATCGATACCAGCTGCAACAGAATCGCTTACCCAAGTCAAATCACCCATCTGAATATCAGGCGCTCCTGGTATTGAATCAGAAAACGCATCCCCAACCGAAGCGACCGGGAATTGGTCGGTAAAATCGTCAAGTGGGGCAATGCCGTTCTCATACGCCAAACGGATACCGTCCGATGTGATCTGCGGAATCGTTGCAAGGTTGGATAATTCCACCAACGAGATGCCCCAGTTGTCCATCGTGGTTGTGTCAAGGTAGTTGATACCTGCAACAAAGTCGATTTGAACCGCTTGTTCGTCAAACAAATCCACCTTGAGATGGAGGGTTACCGCTTCTTCGTTCGGATCGAGTTCAACAATGGATGTTGTTGATGTGTTGCGGTAGCCCATCGTCAGACTCACAGTCTGGTCGGCGCGAGATGTCCCTACGCCTGCGTTGAGGTTGTCGACCGTCCATTGGCCAACGCAAGCTGCTGGTAGACATGCTGATGGCTGAATCGAGCCATTGCTGTCAACATCGACAATGGCTGCATAATCAGGAGGGCTGATGGAGAAGGTCGATGCATGACCTGGTTCAGCAAACACACTGAATTGTGTCGTCAGTTCTGAACCCATAATCAAGAGACCTTGGTAGGCTCGTTCAAGATCGAGATCTGAATTTTCAAGCAGATTGAAGGTACTCGTTGACAGCTCAATCTCAGCGATGGTTGAGAAGCAAATCGGTGGGTCGAAAGCGTTGTTTTCCGTCACGCCTGAACCAGAATCATACACGGAATCTTGTGTTGCATCGGTTGTGCATACCTCGGAAGAACCTGCTTCTGTGTAGATGCCATCGTACTGCGTGTTGATGGCTGTAACCGTACCAAAACCGCTGGAAAGGAGGTCATGGATGGTGTCTTCAACCTCGACCAACATCTTGTCACCAACTGTTCCAGTACCATCATCGTAGGCGAAATACGTTCGAATCATGTCTGCAGGAATCCCATCGTCATCATCGAGACCATCTGCTGCGAGTGCTGCTTGTGTGGTCGAATCATCGAGACCGACCTTACTGCGATCGAATTCGCGAACTGCCCAACTCAACGTCATGTGGATGGTTGATGTATCTTGCAAATCAAAATCATAGGTTCCACGAATCCAATCTTGTCGGGACGGCGTTCCATCATCACTTGAATCGTAGTCGTCGCAATCGCTGAATCCAGGGACGCTATCGCAGGTCGTCATACCGTCAGCGGATGCAAGAGGTGCGAGGAGTGGCGTTGCGAACAGTAACGTCAAACACAGTGTCAGAAACCGATTTCTCCATACTGCACGTCCTTCCATGGAGTTCCAACGGACCGAAGACCTTCAAAGGACTTCCCCCTAGCAACACTGCAGGCGTCCTTATGGTAACGAAATTGTGTCTTCTTGTTCCGCTTGCATCGGGAGAAGAGGTTCGACAGATTCTCATCGACCAAGAATGTCTGGACCGAGCGTTCACACCAAGACGTATCGGAAATGAACTTGCGCTACCTGTCCACGAAGGCTTTCTTCCCAATGCAATTGATTTCGAGCATCGACTCGAACAGGTGGACGTTGAACCAGCACCACCTGCGATTGACCCGCACAGCCGACTGTACACTGCCATTGCATCGTTGTCAGGTGTAAGCGATGCTATGTTGCAATCCATTCCGAAAAAATGGGAACGACTTGATGACCTCATCCTCTTTCCGAAGGATGCGTTTCAAGGACAGGGTTGGGAATCCATTCTTCGCCAACATCCAGATTTCTATTCCATTCTTGCACAAGCCCTCAACGCTACGCGTATCGGTCGGCAACACCCCATTGCGAATGACCAAATGCGTTCTGCTCAGGTCGAGTTGCTCCACGGGGAGAATGGGTGGGTGGAAGTGAGAGACAACGGACTTCTCTACGGATTTGATGCGACGAAGGTCATGTATTCGTCTGGGAATGTCACAGAGCGTCACCGAATGGCAACGTTGCAGGCAGAAGGAGACATCGTCATCGATGCATATGCAGGCATTGGCTACTACACAATGCAACTTCTTGTTCACGCCAATGTTGGCCATGTACACGCTTGTGAAATCAATCCGAACAGCATCCATGCACTCGAATGGTCAGGAAAAGAAAACAACGTTCTGTCCAAATTGACGATACATCCAGGCGATAATCAAGTCACGTTGCGAGAACTCAAAGGAACCGCTGATCGTGTTCTTCTCGGCTATTTACCAAGTTCTGAACCGGCATGGGAACCTGCAATTCAATCGTTGAAAGAAACGGGAGGAACAATCCACATTCACATGAATGTTGAGGAGGAACGAATCGATGCATGGTGTGAACAAACCATGCACAAGTGCCTGCAATTCGCAAGCAAAACTGGTCGTAATTGGGAAGTTGTTTCCCATCACCTCGAGAAGGTGAAGTGGTACGCTCCTCGAATCCGTCACGTCGTCTTGGACGTGTCTTTCTCTTCGATCAATTCAGCTTCGTAAATCGTGGCTTCTTCCTCGGCATTGTTCTTGATAATCACGTAACCAATACCAAGAGCGACCAAAACAAACAAACCAGCGAAGACAACGGTTGTTCCAACATTTGATTCCGTTTCATCGGATGAGGTTTGCATCGATAGTTCGCCATCAGGATCGGCGACACCGATCATCGTAATGCTGTTGATTTTGGTTTCGTAAATAGGACGTCCAGCCGTGGAGAACGGGTTGTCCAAATCGGTTCCAGTAGGGTCGTCCGATGTTGGAACTTCAGCAATCGCACGCACGTGGCTCATACCATCGCGAACAATGCCGAAGGTTGCGTATCCTCCATCATCTCGGTTTTCAGGGTCCAAACCATGCGCTTCGGTTTCTGCAATGTACCATTGTGAATCAGCAGAATCCTCTTCGGCTCCTCGAGCCATTCCAATGGCTCCATCAACATGGCTGAGGTTCTCATTGTGTTCGAGCGGGATGGTTTCTCCAGTCCCTCCACTTCCGCATT
>JAYYFM010000092.1:0-4806 GCA_036158745.1 Thermoplasmatota archaeon | reverse complement strand
TACTGGTTCCAAGATTGCGATGACAACGATTCGGACAGAAGCCCTGGGTTGTCTGAGTGGTTGAATGGTATCGACGATGATTGCGATGAAGATGTGGACGAAGATTTCCTAAACACCGATGCTGACAGAGACGGTCTTGTTGACATTGATGAATACAACATTTACATGACCAAATGGCAAGATGCGGATACGGACGATGATGGCCTCAACGATGGCTATGAGTTGTTCCAAGGAACAAATCCATTGTTTGCAGATCTTGACAACGATGGTGACGGTCTTCGATGGTTCCAAGATTGCGATGACAACAATTCCAACGTTAACCCCTATGCATCCGAAATCCGAAACGGAATCGATGACAACTGCAACGGGGAGATTGACGAAGGCTTACCAGATCTCAACCCTCAGATCCTGATTGTTTCTTATTCAAGCGAAACCGCAGAAGTCAATAGGAACATTGCGATTACCGCCTATGTTAATTCTGACACAGAAACCGTTCTCTTTGACTTCGAAAATTCCCTCCAAACTGAGATTTCAATCAACAAAGCAACCGTCGTCGCCTCATCACCAGGAATCTATAGAGGCGAAGTATGTGCAGTATCGGCGGACCTATTCAATTGTGAATCCATCGTTGTCGAATTCACAACAGTTCAGGAGATTGAAGTCGAGCCAACGATCAAATCAGAACCAGAGGAACGCTCGACATATGTATCGCAAGTGAGTGAAAATATCGTAACGATTGTCGTGCTGAGCATCGTTGTTCTCCTTGTAACCATCCTAGGTTGGAAGCGGCCCAAAGCTCCAGCCAAATGGGAACAGCCAGTCACGTATGACAACACTGTTCCTGCTGCACCCGACCTATCCATGTGGTCGAAGTAGATTCGCCCATCGAGGATCAGTCCGAACAATCTTCTCCAGGGTAGCCCATACAAGCATCGCAGAACATATCCTGTAAGATATACTCGACAAACAAGAACAGGATTAGCATTGAGACGACAAAGTGAATCAGGGTCCACACAAAGACATCTTTGGAATCAAATTCGGAATTCGCAAAAGAAATCAGCAAGATGAACAAATTGATCGGTATTCCAAGCACACCGATCCAAAACATGAATTGTCCGAGCATTTCGAACAGATTGTCATCATCACAGGTTTGAGGACCAGAGACGTATCCGATGAATGAGAAGATCGCACCGATGACGGCCATAGCGATGAGGAGTTGGCAAAAGCCTCTGAATTGGAGATTTGCATCTGAAACCAATGGTTGCAAAACCTCATTCAAGTTGCTTTCATCATCCTCTTCTACGGTGGAAGAATCCTCATCTTCGTGATCGATGTACCTTTTTTTCCATCGCTTCATAGCAGGTGATTTGGGTTGGAATCCCTCTGATGCATCCACAGAATCGTCCGTTTCCGCTTGCTCTTCATCCATTGCTTCTCGCTTAGAATTGGAAAAAATAAACCATTCGCCGAACTAAAACGGAACTGTTCCATATGCTTCATAGCCACAACAGTTCGCTTCAAAGATCTTCCAACCAATGTAAACTGCAAGGGCAATGAGCAAGATGTAAATCAGAATCTTTCGTGTTCTCATAGATGGGTCCTCCTCTGAAACGACCGAATTAATCATCAGAACAGGAACGACTACGACGATGCTACAACAAATGAGCCCAGGATTTGTGAACAAAAAGATGCCATTGATGAACAAGAGAAACGACAAAATTCCATCTGGCAATCCATTCTTTGACGATGAACTCATCGGGATACTTCTGTTGTCGTCTTCCTGTTCCCAAAAGGCCCTCTGCTCGGACTCTTTTCGAAGTGGAGGTGGCGGGTCAAGTTTCTTCAACGTTCCACGACCATTGGCAATCGTAGTTTTTGCTTCTTAAAAATACTAATCGAGAATGATGTTCTCATTGTTGAGTGCGTGATGCCACATTCCATTCAATCGAACGATGTTGTAGGCTGAACGGTCCACACGATTGACGATGTTCACAACCTTGAAACCAATTGATTCATACACGTTAAGGAAGATTTCAATTTTACCTCATCAAGTGAGGGGATGTGTTGAACATGAGTAAAACCAAGAAAACCGAAACGAAGCAAACCGAAGAAAGCCGAACCATGTTGGTAGGATACGTTCGCCGCAGCAATGCTGGTGGAGCGATCAAGTTGTCCATCAACACCGCATCGTTCGCAGACTGTGAAACCTATGAAACAAGCGATGGGGAATCCTACGTTCCTCTCGTTGTGTCCATGGCTGCACTCCAGCGAGTCATCGCTGGTGAGCGAGCTGTCACGACCGTTTCACAACTCCTCGATTGATTGATAGAGGAGTCCGGTGAAGTAAGCAATCATGTACTCAAATCTACATGAAGCCGAACACTGCTCAATTCCGGTTGAGCAGTGTTCCATTTTTCATTCTCAAGGGGACGTTATAGGGAGTACAACTATATATTCTACATTTTCGAGGTTTTAATATGGAGACCAAACATGGTCAAGTCCGCATCGTTGCGGGCATGCCTATGTACAACGAAGAGGAAACCATCGGAACGGTGGTTACCATGGCTCTTCGATACGTCGATGAAGTCATCTGCATCGATGATGGTTCTTCGGATTCCAGTGCCCGAATTGCAGAAGCATGCGGTGCTACAGTAATCCGCCACCGTGGCAATCAAGGATACGGCGCTGCGCTCAAGACCCTATTCAAATCAACAAGGGACAGTGATGCAGACATTCTCGTTGTTCTTGACTCCGATGGCCAGCATGATACTGCTGATATTCCGAAGCTGATTCAGCCGATTCTCGATGAGGAAGCAGACTTTACAATTGGTTCTCGATTTGTTGAAGGTGGAGAAGGCAACGACATGCCTGCCTACCGCCGTCTCGGAATCAAGGTCATCACTGCTGCAAGCAATCTAACAAGCGATCTTGGCATCAAGGACACACAATCTGGCTTCCGAGCATTCTCTCGAAAAGCCATCGATCGCCTACGCTTTGATGCAGATGGTATGGAGCTCTCACTCGAAATGCTCGAAGATGCGAAAGAGAAGCAACTCACCATTCAAGAAATTCCAACCATCATCCGCTACGATGTTCCAAAAGGATCGAACTTTACGGCCATTTCTCACGGATTTACGGTACTCACTTGGGCTCTTCTTTCGCTTTCACAAAAGAAACCATTGTTGACACTCGGTATTCCTGGCCTTGGACTCCTTGCAACCGGAGCTGCAATGGGCATGAATACAGCCCAAGGTTTCACGACCCAAATCGATACCGTTCTCGGCCAAGGATTGACAGCCGTATGGATTGGTGTCCTCGGATTGGCCTTGATCGCCACTGGATTCATCCTCCAAACTGTACGTGGATTCCTGCGTATTTTGCTGGTACGTGAATTCGGCCTCGATTGAGCCCAAGTCGTCGCATTGTTCATCAATTGAACACGGTTGGTTCAACCATGGCAGGACAACTCTCTGCACTTCTCGAGAGTTTCCGCAAAACGACGGAACCTGCTCGGGAAAAAATGGAAGAGTGGCAAGGCGAGTTCAATTCGTACGCTCGAAAGCGTACAGAACAGTTGTACAGAACCGTACTTGCCTCACCTGCAATCTTTGTGTTGTTGCTCATTGTGATTGCAGTATTCCTTGGCCAACGTGGCCTCGATTTCCAATCACAGATTGAGGACGATGTTGAGATCTTCCTCCCTGATGGTGCTGAGTCAACCGATTTACTCCTCGAAGTCCGAGAGGAATGGTCAACGGACATTGCCGTCATTTACATTCAAACGGACAACGCACGTCTCGGTGGAGGTTTAGGTGACAACATAACCGATGAAAAAATCCTTCGAGAAATCAGCTGGGTTGAAGGTGATGATGACAACATTGGAGGTTCATTCACTGGACGCGGAATGGACCACAACAAGGAAGATTACGGAGCCATCGATGGTGTTCTTTGGGTTATTTCGCCCGCCCAGATCATGAAGGAAATCAATTCTGCAGACGGTCGATTCAACGAATCGATGTGCGTTCATGGTGTCAATACGCGTCTTCCTATCGCACTCGATTGTGAGAACCTACCAGGAGGCGGTCGTTATGCGATTCCAGATCAGCAAACAATCGACCAAATCATTCAGAACTCGAGCGGTGCATTTGATGCTCTCATCAAGGATACCAACGACAACGATCTGTCCGTTGACAGCGATGGCGATGGTGATCCAACCAACGACATGGATGGCGATGGTATCTGGGATACGACCGCCATCATTGTAGGAATGCGGTCCGATGTTCCCGAACAATGGGGTGAATTCGACCAATTGTTGGACCATTTCGACGACATCATTGACAATCGACCCATGGATTCCCAGTCGACCAACATGACGGTCACAGGATTAACAAAAACACTGGAGGATGTATCCGATGCCATCTACGACGACCTTGTTGAAATGATGCCATATTCCATTCTCTTCACCATCCTCATCATCTCGTTCCTCCACCGCTCAGCAAAGGTCGTCATCATCACAGGAACACCCATTCTCTTGGCCCTTGGCGTCACCTTTGGAGCATCTGTGGTGCTCAAATGGACCCTCACACCAATGATTGTTGCAACCTTCCCAATTCTGATAGGATTGGGTGTGGATTATGCTTTGCACATGGTCAATCGTATCGAAGAAGTGCGGCGTAAACGGATAGATGCAGCTGTTGAAGAAAATGAGAACAGAAGAAGAAAGGGGCTTGTTCCTAATGAAGTCCCAGACATGTGGGATCCAGATTTCTATCGCTCCTGTGTTATGGAAATGTCGAGAACAACAGG
>JAYYFM010000091.1:0-4878 GCA_036158745.1 Thermoplasmatota archaeon | reverse complement strand
TGTAAGTGTGAACCAATCTTCAAAGAAGACAGCACCGACTTCGAAGAAGGTGAAAATCATCAGTACAACAAAGTTCCAGAAGTAAATGTCCTTGCCCATAATCAACTTGTGTTCGCCCATAATTTCACCTCAATACAAATAGAATGCAGGGAAGATAACAACCCATGCCAAATCGACAAAGTGCCAGTAGAGACCGAAGTATTCGATTCCCTGTGCGTTCTCCTCGTCCCACTCAACCGTGTCGGCCTTGAAGATCATGTAGAGCATGACCAACAATCCAGCGAAGACGTGAACACCGTGTGCACCGGTTGCCACATAGAAGATTGAACCTTGTTCTGTTCCGACGGTGAAGCCTTCTGCGATGAGATGGCTCCATTCAACCAACTTGAGAACAATGAACATTGTACCCAAAGCGAGGGTAATGATGAGGTAGTTGCGGATGGCTGCCTTCTTGGTTGGCATCAACTTGCCGAGAGGGCCACTGGGTACTTTGTAATCATGAGACTTAGCAACCTTGAGTGC
Organism: Thermoplasmatota archaeon; assembly: GCA_036158745.1. Taxonomy (GTDB): domain Archaea; phylum Thermoplasmatota; class Poseidoniia; order Poseidoniales; family Poseidoniaceae; genus MGIIa-L2. The sequence goes on along the minus strand of JAYYFM010000091.1, from coordinate 4,356 downwards.
CAAGACAATGGTGTACGAGGAGATGATCAAGGCGAAAGTGTTGACCGCTCCAGGAAGCATGGTCCAGAAATCACCTACAGATTCTCCGAACTTGTCGAGTTTTGCTCCACTTGGCCGAAGGTAATCCGAAGCGGTTAGGACGACGCTCTCTCCTCCTTCGAGGGAGCACTTGCCATCGTCGAGGGCCCACTTTGTGCACCACTCTGTTCGCATACGGAGGTAGGAAGAGAAGAACGTAGCGAAGACCATCACTTCAGACATCAAGAAGACCCAGATACCTGCTTTACGAATGTGTTGTCCAGCAAAAGGATCCGAGGTTGCAAGTTGTTCTCCATAGCCGTTGAATGGCAGGTCTTCCCTCCACCAGTTGGCAATACCAACGGTGACGACAACCAAACCGATCATTGAAACGGAGAGATCGCCGATAGTTCCCTTTGTGCTTCCCATCATGAGGCCGTGGAGTCCGTCAGCGAATTCTGGGAATCCGAGGAGAAAAAGTAAACATCCGAGGGAGAAAATAATCGGTGATGCTGAACCATGGTGTTCATGGTCATCATGACCATGATGCTCATCGTGATGCTCATCAGGCCGAGAAGAATTCATGATTCCACTGATGACCAAGAAGGCTGTGAAGATGATTCCGACAAAGAGAATGGCAAGGCCAGCGACTCGATAGGTGAGATAGGACAGATGCGCATCTGTCTTATCGTTGTAGGCGGTAGCGTATGCTTTGAATTCGGATGAATTCTCGTCATTACTCTGAATTGTTCCGTCCTGGATAGCGCTGTTGTACGCTTTCTTGGCCTTATCGTATTCAGCTTCCTCATCTTCCCAGGCGTGATGTTTCACATCAGCAACAACAACACCGAGGCCGATGTAGGAAACGACGGCAAAACCGAGAATCATACCAGCCATGATGAGAGCACGCATCCAGACAGCGTTCTTGACGTCGCTGCCGCCTCCTCCGCCCATCAGATCTCCTCCCCTGACGTGGAGAGTACAGCGCTCACCACAGTGGATTTCTTGGCTCCATCGCCTTTCTTCTTGCCTTTCCACAACTTCTCTTTCATCGAGTCTTCAGCATGGTGACCGTAGATCTCGTTCATGTCACGCTGTGTAGGAATGACGTGGAAGGAAGGAGTAGGTGGTGGCGAAGTGGTGGACCACTCGAGCGACCAACCGCCCCATGGGTCCTTGCCAGCCTTCTGACCGTTCTTTCCGGAGTAGATGATGTTCCAAACCAAGAGGAGTTGACTCAATCCGAAGATGAAGGCAAAGATGGTGATGGCCATGTTGTACTCGGCAAAGCCACTTTCAACAGTGTAGGAGTGTGTTCGACGAGGCATACCTTGGATACCAAGTGCGTGCATTGGCCAGAAGGCAGCGTTGTAGGAAGCGAATCCAATCAAGAAGTGCCAAAGACCGAGCGTCTCATTGAGCTTACGTCCAGTTGCTTTCGGGTACCAGTAGTAGATACCAGAGAACAGCGCGAACACCGTACCACCGATGAATACGTAGTGGAAGTGAGCAACGACGAAGTAGGAATCGTGGAAGTGTGTGTCAAGCCCTGCAACAGGGAAGAACATTCCAGAAATACCACCGAGTGTGAAGGTGATGAGGAATCCAAGAGCCCAGAGCGTGTGGGTCTTCATGACCAATGAACCGCCCCAGAGGGTCATCAGCCAGTTGAAGATCTTCGCACCGGTTGGAATCGCAACCGCCATGGTGGTGATCATGAATGCAGCACGCCAGAATGGGTCCATACCCGAAGTGAGCATGTGGTGTCCCCAGACGATGAAACCGACAATTCCGATGCCGGCCATAGCGAAGACCATCGACTTGTAGCCGAAGATGGAACGTCGTGCACTCGTTGCCAGTACTTCGGAAACGATACCGAAGGCAGGAATGATAACAACGTACACTTCAGGATGGCCGAAGAACCAGAACAGGTGCTGGAACAGCAACGGATCTCCTCCACCAGTAAAGAACGTCGAACCTATCGTATGGTCAAACATCAGGAAGGCGACACCAATGATCAATGCTGGCAAGGACATGAACAGCATGAAGACGCTGACGAAGGCAGACCAAGTGAAGAGTGGCATCTTCATCCACGTAATGCCTGGAGCACGCATGGTGAAGACCGTGGTGATGAAGTTGACACCACCCAGTGTTGAGGATGCACCCAGCATCAGCATACCCGCAATGAACGCCGTCGTTCCAGCGTTCGCACCGTAATCTCCAGCGTTGTTGAGTGAGGAGTACGGCGGGTACATAACCCACGTAATGTCAGCACCTTCACCGGACCAAATTCCGGAGAAGATGAGTGGTGCAGAGAAGACGAGGAGCCACAGACCCATAGCGTTGATTCGGGGGAAAGCAAGGTCCTTTGCACCGATTTGGAGCGGAAGGACGTAGTTGAGGAATCCAGCGATCATTGGCATAGCACCAAGGAAAATCATCGTCGTTCCGTGCAATGTGAAGAACGAGTTGTATTCCTGTTGCGTCAAGAAATCGTTTTCTGGCATTGCAAGTTGAATACGGAATAAGAGTGCAAGTACGCCACCAACGAGGAAGAAGAAGAATCCGAACAAGAAGTAGAGGATACCGACTTCTTTGTGGTCGGTTGTGGTCAACCAAGGCTTGAGGTAGCTCCAGAAACTTCCAACGGTGAAGGTTTCAGGGCTGCGTCGGTAGAAGACCCACATGGTTCCGAGGAGAATGATCGAGATGGACAATCCAACAGCGGTCAAGAGGATGACCAATGGAGGTGCGGTTATGCCCTTGGCTTCAGCGTTCAATCCAGGGACAACAACGGTCTGAACGCTCCAGTAATCGTTGGCTGTACCGTCTCCAGCGCCGGTTGCACCACCGCTGACTGCACCACCGCTAACAGCGTTACCGATGATGGTCATCTCAACGGTGGCAGCATCGCTGACAGGTGCTTGGAACTCAAAGTCCCATGAACGGAATTTGTTTCCATCCTCGGAGTGTGTTAATCCACCATCAACCACTTGGCTGTAGGATGGATCGATGGTGGTAACGCTTCCACCACCTTCGAGAACGATTCGGAATCCACCTTGGACACCGCTCCAACCTTGGGCTGGGTCACCGTCACCGTAGAGTGTCATCTCATCGTTGACGAGCGTGATCGTGAAGACGTAGGTCTCGCTTGCGTTGAAGGTCTCAGGAAGGCCTTCAACGAGGATGGTGGTTGAACCATCATCGCCACCAGCGTGGCAGGAACAACCAGCGTTTCCTGCAGCACCAATTCCACCAGGGAGGGCACTAAATTGTGGGACAATCATCAATGCAACAAGCAGCAGTGAAAGGATGCCGACAATGCGTCGTCGCATCACATTTCACCTCCATAATCGTCACCAGACGAATCTTTGTTCGACTTCTTGACACCGGAGTCGTAGTCACAGGTTGTGCCTTCTGGAGCGACGACCATGACTTGACCGGTCATGACGGAGTGCTGCATACCGCAGTACTCAGCACAGCGGATGGGGAACGTACCTGCATCGTCAGGCATGAAGTAGAGTGTTGTACCTGCTTCAAGCCCTGGGACGAAGTCTTCCTTCATTCCCCATTCAGGGACCCAGAAAGCGTGTTGAACACCAACGTTACGCTCATCGCCCTCGATGCCCTTGGACTTCATGGTCGCATCAATGAGTTGGTCGCAAGGAACGATCATCGGCTCAGATGGGGTGATGAAGGTGTGGCCACGAGGGATGTGTTCCCATGTGTGAATCAACGCACCTTCAGTATCGAAGACCTTGACGTAAGTGTGTCGACCGAGGTCGTAGGTTGCTGTAATGGCCATGAGGCTTGAACCATTGTTGATTTCATAGTCGGTCTTTTGATTGTCGAGTTTGACTTCGACGCTCGCAGCATCTGCGTTGCCAGAGGCGTCAACTTGCATGACACCTTGGTCCCACTGGACATCGATTCCTGTGTCGGTGTCTTCCCATGTGAGTTGTTCAGCATAATCGAATTCGAAGTACCATTGGTAGGCGTTGATGTTGATTTCGAAGGAGTCCTCGGTGTCAGGATTCCAGACGGCTGTGTTGGAGCCAAGGGCAAGGATGGTGAGCCAAACCACAAGGATGGTTGGAAGGATGTAGAACATGGCTTCCAGTTTGGTATTGTGCCGGTCCACAGGGAAGGCGCCAACCTCAATGTGATCGAGTTTTGTGGTATCCGGTTCAACACCATCACGATAGCGTAGGATGGCGGTAAAGAGCCATCCAAATGTGAAAATCGCTACAAGAATTGACCAGAACATGTATTTGTCGTAAAGGACGTAGAAAACGGTATCTTCCGCTGGCATAGTTCCACCCTGTTTAGAGGGGCGAG
>JAYYFM010000090.1:0-4907 GCA_036158745.1 Thermoplasmatota archaeon | reverse complement strand
CGCTTACGCCTACACAAACATGGAGTTCCAATTGGGTGCAACGTTCCTCGCCGTCATTGCAACGAGCGTGACACATGGCGCATGGTGGTTGTTCATGAGGGGAAAATAAACGCATTGAAGTAGGCAGAACAAGTGGAAAGGGTATGTCCGATTCTCCGGTTTCAATGCACAACCCAGGAAACGATGCTCCTGCAGAAGCACCAGCAGCACCCGATGCCGCAGCTCAAAAGCAAATGGAACAAGCCTATGCCCAAATGAAGCGAAAGATGGCTATGGCCGAAATTGGCAAGAAAATCAAACACAAGATCATGGTCCTTTCTGGGAAAGGAGGCGTCGGTAAATCCACTGTCTCCACCGGACTTGCTCTCGCCCTTGCACAGCAGGGCCACAAGGTTGGCATTCTTGACATTGATATTACTGGCCCGAACGTTCCGAAGATGATGGGGCTCGACGGACGTAAGTTGCACGTCGAAGCAGGTCGAATTCATCCTGCACAAGGACACCTTGGTGTGAAAGTCATCTCCATGGCGTTCCTGCTCGAAGATGAAGATACGCCAGTCGTATGGCGTGGTCCGATCAAACTCGGAGCAATCCAGCAATTCATTGGAGATGTGGAGTGGGGCAACCTCGATTACCTCATCATTGATTTCCCACCGGGAACGTCCGATGAACCTTTGACCGTTGCCCAATCACTGCCAGATATTGACGGAATGGTCATCGTCACAACACCACAAGACGTTGCACTGCTCGACAGTCGTAAATCCATATCGTTTGCATCTTCGTTGAAGGTTCCAGTTCTTGGGGTTGTCGAGAACATGAGTGGATACACCATCCAAGGAAAAGGAACACCAGGGTCTGATATCGAAATTGCAGCACCAGCAGGACGTACACTTCGAGCAACATGCGATGATGAAGGTCGATTCAGTGTCACCTTGGATATTTTCAAAGAAGGTGGTGGACGCTCTACAGCAGAAGAATTCGGCGTACCGTTCCTTGGAGCATTGCCCTTTGATCCCGGATTTGTCCGAGGCGGCGATGACGGAGTTCATCGTATCGTGAGCGAACCAGAAGGTGCATCGGCTTCCGCCTTCTCCCACGTCGTCGCATCCATACAATCACAGTTGGACGGCGCAAGTTCATCCAGTTTGGAGATTATCTGAGGCTTGAATATGGCAGAAGACGTCCTTGAGTTGCGCCGCCTTGAACGTCGCGACACCGATATGGAACTCACCTACGAAGATGGAACCACGTTCACGGTATCCTACGATGACTTGCGCCATGCTTGCCCATGTGCGAAATGCGCTCCTCTTCGCAATGAAGACGAGACGAGCATGCAACTTCGTCGAACCGTTGAAGCACATCCAAAGCAGAAACCACTCGTCCGAACCGTAGGAAATTATGCACTCTCGTTCGAGTGGGAAAGCGGATGTTCCAGCGGAATCTACCGATTTGAACGCATTTGGGATCTTGCGCATCGCCGCGACCCTGACCGTGGCCGGCCCTACGTTCACGGCGCATGGTGATTCGACCGCAACAGGACGAAATCAGGTGCAGGTTTCTTGAGCAAGAGGCATCACCGTACCATTAGGAGGCATCAAGATGGATGGCATCTATCTCACTTGGCTCATCTCGGCATTGGCCGTTGGTGTCTTCCTGATGCCGTATTTCAAGCCACCATGGGCCAAGCTTACGTTGAGTGGGTTCGTTGATTTCATTCGACGTTATTGGCTGCACTTGCTGATTGCAATTGTCATTTACAATGCTAAAGATTGGCTTGACCAAATCGATCGAATGTTGATGGCTCGAACAGGACTCGACATGACGCCGTACATTTATGCCATTGAGGGCGACTTGGTTGTCTTGTTCCAAGATGCGTTCAGAGCGGCATGGCTTGATGTGTTCATGACGCATTTCTACATTGCTGGATTCATGTTCATCACCTATGCTTCAATCTTCTATGTGACCTACTTCGATGATCGCTGGATGGCGGATAGGATCGCATTGTGTGTTGCATGGGTCTATCTTCTTGCCATTCCGTTCTATCTCTTCTTCAATGTTCGAGTTACGGGCTTCTACATCGAGGATATGGATGCTATTGCTTACACGTTGAACCCTGAGATTGAAGATTGGTTCCGACGAATTGATGCGTTCACGAACTGCATGCCATCGTTGCACATCGCCGTTCCGTTTGCCATATGGCTCACCTTTAGGAAGCACGATCATGACGGCCGATGGAGTCGATTCCAAAACATGACCTTGGGCTACATTGCCATCACAACGTTTGCCATTATCTATCTCGGGATTCACTGGTTTGTCGATATTATTGGAGGTATGATACTCGCCACGTTTGCGGTCAGTCTTATGGAGAAAACCAATGATCCGGTTTGGAAGTTCTTCGATGAACGAACCATCAACAGCCGACTCGCAACGCTTCTGACACGACCTGCTCACTCTGCATCTCTCCTCTTTGGTCGAATCAAAACGTACGCGAAGAACTGGCTCAAGCCAACCAGCAGAGAAACGGGAACACTCATTGTCGTCATCATGATTCTGACAGCCGCAGTCATTACCTGGGATTTGACGCACAACGAACTTCCTGCTGAAGGTGTTCAATCGGCACAAGGTGCTGTAGCATCAGAAGGCTGGTTGGCCACCATGGACAATCAGTCCGGTGAGGCCATCGTCTTGATTCACGATGTTGCAGATCCATTGTCCAATCCGACAACAGTTGCTCAACCGCTTATGCAATTCGATTCACCCTACGCACTGTACGAGAACTATCTGGTCATGGCCAATGAAAGTGAGTTACGTGTGATTGATGTCGATGCGCCGAACAATGTTCTCTTAGAGCAGGATGTAACGGGTATTCAATCTCTGCAGATGACATCTCTTCAAGGCAAACTAGTGGTTCTGTACATCGCAAACGATGCATTGCATGCGGTGAATATTGAGGGTCAGGCCGTTCAAGTACCAACGCTACCCAACAGTGAAACAATCCATCTCATGTCCGTTTCTGGAATAGAGATACTCTTAGTATCGGAAGAACAACCAGATACATTACGCATCGGGACTATCGGAACTTCAGGTTCTCTTAACATCATCATGAATGCATCCACGACGGCTGAGCAGAACCGTGAGTTGGAAGAGTGGGGACAAGCTGTGGATGATGACAACGCAAGCATTGAACAAGTGTCCTTTGATTCAAAACATATCGCTGTCAGAATGAACGTTTCAGCCCTTGATCGGATGGTCATTTACGACCGTTCAACGGGTGAACAATGGCTCGGCTTCGACCCAATCTATCCCGTTGGCAATCTCTCAATGGGCTATGGCTATGTTGTCTGGGAAGGCAAAGATCACTACAATCCTCTCAGTTTTACCGATAAATACGGCGACTGGGAAATACATCAGTTGCATCTCGCAACAAATTATTCCGAACAATTGACATCGGACACCATCGATCAGGTGAATCCAATCGCTCTCGAAGGTGGTCTTGCTTACATCGAAGTCGAAGACGATGGCGAAGTCACCATCAATGTCCTTACACGTGGAACTGAACTCGCTACCTACTCAAGTATCGTCCTTCAGTGGTCCGTTCTCCTTCTGATTGCCTTGACGTTCATTTACATCATGCAGCGTCAAGATGAAGTCCGCTCAAAGGACATCATCCATGATAACGTACCCGAGTCCGAATAAGATCGAAGCGCTCGAGAACATCGCTCATCGATACCGGATCGCCACCAGAGGTTGTCGAAGCAGGGCCAAGGTCTTGTTCACAATGCGCGTATCCTTCGAGCACAGCTTCCATCGCTCCCTCACGATGTGGGTGTGAGGCACCGAGAATCTCGAACAAGACGTGCAAATCAATGCCATAGAGTTCGGTTTCAAATTCAATTTTCGCAAGACCAAAATCGATGAGTACAGCCTCACCTTCAGGTGTAATCATGATGTTGTTCGTTGAAAGATCACCGTGGACAATGGCTTGGCGGTGAAGCATTCGGATGCTTCTTCCTGCTGAGCGCAAGTGCTCGTTGACGGTTGCATCATCGATGGAATCGTCATTGAGCAGTTCAATGAGTGGCTGTCCAGGAACATTGCTCATGACCAGTCGTTGTTCAACAACATCGCAATCGTACAAGATGGGAATGTTAAGGCCACTCTTGTGGAGGCGTACCATCAATCGTGCTTCTGCAATCATCCGTCGACGACCCAATCGGTCGTCCAAATCTGGGTGACGCCATGAGCGAAGGCGACGTTGTTTTCGGACTGCAGGCAGGCCCATCCACGAGCCACGCCACACTTCTGCCTCTGCACCAAGGTACAGTCGTTCGTTAGCTGTGAATGCCATTGTTTCTCCGGAATTGCCTTCTTTAGATAAGGTCAGCGATGCCAATGGGTTGAAATTAGTTGGCGGGTTGGAAGTAACGATACGCATGTCTGTTTCATTGGCTATGTGCGCAGTCGACTTCTCATCGACATCGATGTCGCCTGAGGATATGGCGATTGCAGAGCGAATCGCTGAGTTGAAGCAACAACTTGGTGAGGATCTGTTGATTCTAGGCCACCACTATCAACGCGACAGCATTGTCATGCATGCGGACTTTCTCGGCGACTCGTTCATGCTCAGTCAGAAAGCTGCCGAATCCGATGCCAAGTACATCGTGTTCTGTGGTGTCCACTTCATGGCCGAATCTGCAGATATTCTCACCTCGGACGAACAAATTGTCATGCTGCCAAATCTGCGAGCAGGTTGCTCAATGGCCGATATGGCAACACTTGTCGATGTAGAGGTAGCATGGTCCGAGATGCTTGCGTCAACCAACCTTCAAGATCCAATCGAAAAAGAAGACCCTACTTCAATTGCAGAAGATGGAGATTCCTATCTCGTTCCTGTGACCTACATGAAC
>JAYYFM010000089.1:0-4981 GCA_036158745.1 Thermoplasmatota archaeon | reverse complement strand
GGTTTGTGAGTTGCATCAGACATTCCTCCTTCGGTTCAAGATACGAATCCCCAATTCATCAGCACGAGCGTGGATGTTCTCTCGCTTTCGGCCACCAACGGTTCGACCGATTCGAGCAGCTTGGGTTTCTGGATCGATGGTTTCCAAATCGTTGAGGTTGTGAACCATGATTTCCTTGAATCCTGACGGGTGGAGACCGCGTGCGGATGCAACTTTGCCATGTCCAACACGAACGAGAGAACCTCGATACTTGAAGTTGCGACGTTGCTTGTTGTCCATTCCGTGAGGAGCACGCCATCCGGAACGAGACAATCGCTTGTATCGGAACCATTCGGTTCGACGGAAAGATGGTGTCTTCTTCTTTTGAGCAGCACGAAGCGCAAGTGCCTCTTGTGTTGCTTCATCGAGAACAGGCTTTTGCTTAGCAACATGGACTTCGTCCTCGTCATCATCCCAGTCGTCATCGTCTTCGAAGAAGTCGTCATCGCCTTCCTCAACATCGGATGCTGCTTCTGTTTCTTCAACAGGCGCATCGTCTTGCTCAGCAGCGCCAGCGAGGCGCTCGATGAGATCTGCCTTCTTTCCAGAGACAGGGAGTCCTTGCTCCTTGAGCAATTCCTTGAGTTCAGCCACAGTCATATTTTCATAATCGTCTGCCATTCTTCATCACTCCTTGCTGAGACGGTAGATACCGTCTTGGAAAACACGTCGATCTCGCTTCTTGACCGTTGTGCAACGCTCAATGTTGGCTGCAGTTTGGCCAACGAGTTCCTTGTCGATTCCTGAAACTGTAATCTCAACCTTGTTGCTGACTTTCACGTCAACACCAGGAAGGATGTCTGCGGAACGTGGAACTTTTTCACCAAAGTAGTTGTTGACAACAAAGTTCTGTCCTTGGACAGCCAGCGTCATTGGGAAGTGAGAGTAGAAGGCCTTCAAATGGTAGGTGAAGCCTTCAGTTACGCCCTTGACCATGTTGTTCAAGTGAGCATTCCAGGTTCCTGCCATAGCCTTGTCCTTGCGTCGTGGCAAGTCCGTTCGTACGATGAGTCCGCCTCCATCTTGGAGGATCTCAACTCGAGACGATACGAAAGCTCGTGAAAGGGAACCGTTTGGTCCAGCAATGGTGACGACGCCATCTTCGCTGAGTGTGGCAGTAACGCCTTCAGGGATGGTTACGTTGTGTTCGATTCTGTCGATTTTTACCATGCTTTTCACCTCAATACACGTAGGCAAGCAACTTGCCACCAATGCGGGCGTCCTTCGCATCGTAGTGGTTCATGACGCCGGAATTGGTCGTCAGAATGAGAAGACCAAAGTCCTGTGCTGGAAGATAACGTGTCTCCCACTTTTCGAATTCTTGTCGGCGAACGCTGTGTCGTGGCTTGACGGTACCGCATCGGTTGATGGTTCCGCGAAGCTGGACGACAAAGGCGTCACCTCGGCCGTTTTCAACACGTGAGTACTCTCCGATGTATCCGGAAGACTGCATAATGTTGAGAACGTTTCCAAGTAGTTTGGAGGCTGGAGTCAATTCAACATCGAATTTTCCAGCTTGTTCTGCGTTGTAAATCTTGACGAGTGCGTCGTTTAATGGATCAAATTGCATTCATAATCACCTCAGTTCATCTTTTTGAAACCGATTTCGTTTCCAACATCGCGGAAGCACTGACGGCACAGGCGTAGCCCGTGTCGTCGAATCATTCCTCGACGTCGCCCACATCGGCGGCATCCAATCGTTCGTCCCATGTATTCTCCATGATCTCGTGCCATCTTCATTCCTCCATGATTTTAATTCCAAAGTTCGACTTGAACCATTCCATGGACTCGTCACGAGTTACGCCATGGCCCTTGCCAACCTTGCTCTTTGCCTTTCGGCGTCGGCTGATACGGTGGCCAGGTCGCTCGAGAACGACGTTGATGTCCATACCGTAAATACCGATATCTGGATCGTATTTTTGCTCTGGGAAATCCGTGTAGTCACGAATACCGAACGAGAGGTTTCCTTGTGCGTCAAAGTTCCAGCTTGGGATGGTGTTGTCACGTACCCAGAAAGCATTGGTCAAGAACTCCTTGATGGTTTCTTGGTCACGCATGGTGGAGCGGCAACCAATTGGCGCACCCTCACGGACCTTGAGGTCACGGTTCTGAATCCTACCGAGTGTTCGCTGTGGGCGAACACCAGTGACCATTTCGAGAACGTTTTCAGCGTTGACCAAACGGTCACCACCTTCGCCAACACCGATGTTGACGCAAACCTTTGTGATTCGAGGAACGCTCATTGGATTGACGGTCTCGCTCAAGCCTTCACCTCCATGGCTGGGATGCTGGCATCGCCAACAGCAAAGACGTTGACTTCGGTCGTACCGAACTCATCGAATGCAACTTCGTTCGGCATGCTCGAGCGCTTGACAATGCGTTCCTTCATGGAGGCCGTTTCACCGACGTGGGTACCACCGATAAGGTAGCATCGAACACCGTCTTCGAACTTGATGTGATCGAGAACTTCTTGGTCAGGCAAAGATAGTTTGATTGAATCACCAGTGTTGAATTCCTTTGGATCATCAACAAGCATGTTTCGACCGTCGTGGAAGTTGAGTTGCGTTTTGCCACCTTTGAGGGTGGTCTTGCCTTCGACTCGAACGAGTTTCCACGATGCTTCTTCAGCTGAAATCTTGACGTAACGGAGACGGCCGTTGGCATCGAGCATGCATCGGAAATGTTCGTCTCCAAGGGAGAGAACGTCCATGAGACCAACGCCGCGTCGAGTGTCTTTGCAAACACGTCCATCGACCTTGATCAATTCATTGTGAACGATGAATCGAACTTCACGAGCGCTCTGTGCACGTCCAAGCACGTCACGGACGATGAGGTTGACTGGCATGCATCGCTCGAGACTGTGTCCACCTGGACTTGGGCGTGTGACCCAAACGGTGGTCTTTCGTGGAAGAGGCCAGCTTCGTGGCATGGCCAATCGCTTCAAGTGACTGCTGCTACCCATATTGTTCAACTCCTATCCTCGGTCAATTTCTGCACACGCAGTTTGTCTGTCTCATCAAGCTTGATGACGACGACGTTGGAGGCATGGACCGGGACTGCCTCTTCTCTGTTATCGGACTTGGATTGTTTTGCACCTTCAATGAGGATACGACCCTTGTCAGCATCGACACCGATGACTGGACCAGTGAGTGGCTCAGCCTTTCGCTTGCCACCATGGCGCTTGCCACCGTGTGAGAAATCTCCACGGATGACACGGACGGTGTCACCTGCTCGGACGGTTACAGATCGAACACCAGCGAATCGCTCGTCAGGCTTGTCGAGTTGCAATCGTGCTGAAACGCGCTTGCGCTTGGTGTGCATGGACGCATTGTATTGCGCCTTACGCTGCTTTCCTGGTTTACTTGACTTGACCATTCTTCTTCACCTCATACAATTTGCTTCGCTGTTGCAGCGATACGAGGCCAGCGTTCTGCAGCCTCACGGGAAACGGGTCCCTTGATATCCGACCCTTGGACTTCACCCTTGAGATTGGTGATGACACAAGCATTGTCTTCGAATTGTACCCACGTACCATCTGCACGACGGAACGGGCGTCGCTGTCGAATAATGACAGCGTTAAACATCTGACGACGGGTGTCTGGTGTACCCTTCTTGACAGAGACCTTGGTCATGTCACCGACGCCACCAGCAGGGTATCGACGCATGGTACCACCGAGCTTGATGACGTTGACGATTTGGACGATCTTTGCGCCAGTGTTGTCAGCGACGTGCAAACGGGCCATGGTTGGCAGACCACGTGTCTGTCGACCTGCAATTCCACGCATCAGGCTTCACCTCCAGTCTTTTCGATGACACAGAATGAGACCGTCTTGGAGAGCGGGCGGCATTCCATGACGCGTACGGTGTCACCAATCTCGACGTCGCCTATGCAGCTTGGAAGGTGTGCGCTGAGAGCGCTTGTTCGCTTCTCGAAACGCTCGTACTTCTTCATGTATCGAACGTTGTTACGCTCGATGGTGATTGTCTTCTGCATACCAACACCGGATACAACGCCTTCGAACATTTGTCCACGTAGGCGTAGGCTTCCGTAGAACGGACAGTTCTCATCGCCATCCCACTCGCCTGTTGGTCGTTTTACGTCAATTCCAATTTCTCGCATTTTCATGCCTCCTTGTAGTTGCGGCTCATACGATCTTCGGGTCGTTGCCGCAAGGACGACCCAGATAGGACGGTAGTTCCGTCATTGAGTGTAAATTGAATCGATGCCTTGCCGAAAACACGCACTTGGCCGTTCTCGACGATGGTCACCGTCTTTTGTGTCTCGTCGATGACATTTCCAGAGCGTCCGACAAGTGTTGAATCAGTGGAATCAACGACGGTCAGTCGTTGACCAATCCAGGTTGTGTTCATGTCCGCCATCTTATCTCACCTCCACATTGAATCCATTGTTTCGTAGTACATTTGCTGCCTTCTTTTTGTGATCGCCTTGAAGTTCAATGATTCGACCCTTGACAGTTCCCCCGGCAGCGCATTTGTTTTTGAGTAGTTTTGCTAATTCGTTGATGTCGATGGCAACGTCGTCAATTCCTTCCACTTTGGTTACGATTTTTCCGTATCTCCTTCTGTCGGTGGACAATATTGCTCGTTGTTGTTCCTTGGCGATTTCTTGACAGATGCATAGTTCGTCTGGTAGACCACATACACCACAAATCGCCGCCATAGTCGTTCATCACCTCGTGTTCATTCAGTTGTTCCCTAGATGGGTCTTGATTCGTGCAATACTTCGTCGAGTAGCCTTGTAAGCACCCATGTTGGATGGTGTGCCACCAAGCGCTTTCTCGGCTTGTAGTTGGAGGAGTTCGTCTTGCAACTCGAGCAATCGTGCTTCAAGAGCTTCACGGCTCATAGCGGAGATGTCTCGGTTTCGTACATGACTCACTCTTCCACCTCCTCGGTAGGAGCGTCTTCGCCTTCCTCGCCT
>JAYYFM010000088.1:0-5009 GCA_036158745.1 Thermoplasmatota archaeon | reverse complement strand
TTGACAAATGCAACGGCAGACTCTCCGCCCTTCAATGAGGCGTGTTGCACACCACGTTGACGATTCAGACTCGTCCGGATACGCTTCGCCTCTTCTTCGCGGCGACGCTTCAACTCATCCGAGGACGTCATGGTTCACCTCAGCCATGGGTTGCCCTTCAAACTTGGCAACGCTCAAATTAACAAGAAGGTCGCCAAAACAGTAGAATGCACCAACGAGAAGAGGTGGATTCCAGGCTGTCAAACCGGTCCATGGGACGTTCGCAGCCCATGTCCAGTTTCCAAGGAACGTACCCCATAACTCCATGAAAAGAGCAAGCCATACCATAGAAGCATACAGGCGAGGTTCAGGACCCCATTGTATGAATCCAATCGTTAAGAGAATCAGCAAAACAGCGGATGTATCGGTCCCCTTGACTGCACCATAGACGACCAGTGGAACGAGCAGGAGAATTAGGGGCATTGGTGATTGTTCAGGAATCCGTTGAGCAACCCGGCGTCCAAGGTCGAAGAGGAAGTAGTGCCCAACGGGAACAAACAGTGGCATGAACCCTCGTTGGTATTCGTAAATCAGCCAAACCTCACTGAAGAACAGCTCCATAGGTGTAGCAAACGCAAGGACTGCAATCATCTCGATTCTCTCCTTTCGATCTGTGTTCCAAAAGAGGTAAGAAAAGACACCAATGCACCAAATGTCAACTGGCCATTGAGCGTATTTCGCTGAGATGAAGAGTCCTATTGCGATCGTTAGGACATATAGGACCTCACGACGCATGCTTCTGCTAAGGGTCCAATGTTTAAATCAACCAGTTAGGATTGTTGCAGTGCTTCCGCCTCAAGTCCCATAGCAAGCATCGACAACTCTGACAACAGAGCATGCCAGTTGTGAGCGTGCGTCATGAAACTAGAATCCTCTTCTGAGGTTACAAAGAGAGCACTGGGCGAATTCAGATTCCCCATTTCATCCTTCTTTGGATTAATGCGATAGAACCACGATGATGCATCTCCATCAACAAGGTAGACAACGGGTTCGACAGGCGCCCCAGTATCAGTTTGCATCAACGTAGGAACCCCTTCTTGGATGAGAAAATCCTCTGTGTTTGAATTTCCTTTCCCGTACATGAGTTTCTTCATTTTTCGATTCGAGAGATTCAACAATTGTTGACCCGATGTGACTGTCATGATACCGAGTCCATAGGTTCCACGATTGTTCTTGACATATGCGACAGGTTCTCTGTCGATTCCGAGCGCAGCGTATCGTTGTGCCAATTTTGCCAAAAATACATCCACATCGCTTGCAAGTTGGATTCGACAAGCTTCTTTTTCGAGGCATTTTTCCTCAGAAACAAACGAGTCACAGATGAGATGCCAAGGATCAATTCCGATGATCTCACTAACTTCCTCGATGAGTGGTCGCAAGAAGTCAAAATGTTGCGATTTCTTTCGTTGATACCAACCCATTTGAGGTCGAGGGAGAACACTCTTTGTCGAAAGTCCTTCAAGACCACCGTCCGTTAAATCGTTGTTCAAAAGAATAAAATCGGGTTGTTGACCTTGAACCAAGAGAACATCTTCTACGACTTCGACCTGATGTAAAGGAAGCGGCCCATGAATTCCATTCAAAGCATCGAAACCATCGAGATCAGGGTTACCAATCGTGCACCGATATCCCGCACGCTCAACCAGCTGGCAGAGCGTTCGAAGATTCTCCACATATCCTTGGTTACGGGTGTGTGATTCAGGATAGATGTGAACCCACTGGCAATCAGGATGATATCGCTCGATATGAGCAGCAATACGTTCCGTCAAATGAGGTAAATCGGATTCGGAGGTGTTGTTGAAACCCGCAGGAAATTGATTTGCATCGACAACAGCAATCTTCCAACCTGCATCACGAATATCGACACTGCCGTAAATGGGAACATCAATTTCTGAACGCTTTTGAGCCATCCAAGCAATGATTTCTTCACGCTTGTCATCAAGTGCTGAACTCAAGTCATGAACGAATGTCATCCAATAACCTCCGCAAGTAGTGCATCGATTGAGCGATGGTGTTGTGGCTGGTCGTTTTCAATGAGATGGAGTGATTCAAACAAACCAAGACCTAAGGCAATTTCAGGTTGGTGACGAAGAAGAGGCTCACAGAAATTCCATCGTGATGAGATTTCCTCAATCTGTGCAGAGTATTCGTTGAGGCATGAGCTTAGCAGCGTCGGAGAAGTTGCGGTACCAGCAGGCAATTTCTTTCGCTCAACGACGCTGTTGGGAAGCGAGGTCAGTGAGGCTGCCTTCCGAAGGGCTTTCTTTTCCAGACCATCCAAAGGCAGTCGTTGATTCATTGGAAGCGTGAATGCGTCCTTTCGATGGGAACGGCCGAGGAATGGAACACGTACTTCAAGCGAATGTGCCATAGAATGTCGGTCAACAAGTCGTAGTTGGAAGTTGCTCAATTGCCCGTGTTCAAGTTCAAACTGAAGCGTATCCTGCAAATCACTGAGATGTGTTTGTGGTCGATGATCGCCGACCCACCAGCGCTCGTCCTCAGAAGCGAGGTCACCTTGTTCGAATTGGCGTGCAAATGGATGATGAAGCATAGAGATTCGGTGCTCGAGTTCGTGGCGATGCGCATTCAAATCAGCATAACGAGGGTATCCTGCATGGATTTCATCAGCCCCTTGCCCGCATAGTCCGACGCGCACAGATTGCGCCATGGTCTGGAACAGTGGCTGGAAAAACAGCACAGAGACGTCAAGATCCTCTCCGTGCCAAGAAAGAGAGGGAAGATGTCGAGCGAAGGAGTCCTGCTCCATAATGGATTGATGGTGCTTGAGATCGAGAGATGAAGCAACAACTTCTGCAGCCATCCAATCTGGATTGTCTTCGCTCTCTGCAACGGTCCAGCATTCAGGAATAGGCCGATTGTATCGATGCGCAGCATCGCTTGCAACGGCTGCAACAAGGGAGGAATCAAGTCCTCCTGACAGAACAATCCCAACCGGAACATCGGCCATCAATCGCTGTCCAACACTGTCTATGAACCCGTCCAAGAGTTTCTGGGCCCCAGTTTCTTCATTGTAATCTTCGAGGGGATTGAGACGTGGAGTTGAGAATCTGTGAGAATCAAGAAGGATTGGTTCTCCATTCTCAAAGGACCAGACTTCAACAGTACCAGGTCGAACTTGATGAACGTCAAGGAACAACGTTGTCGAATCCAATGGATATTCCCAAACCAAGCGAGCCATCAATGCCTGCTCGTCCAATTGCGGATAGAACTCAGAATGTGCACGAAGCGCTTTGACTTCGCTCGAAAAGACGAGCGAAGAGCCAATTCTTGAACGTACCAGTGGTTTGATGCCCATTTCATCTCGGGCGAGAATCAACTGTTTGTGTTGTGGATGCCATAATGCAAAAGCAAACATTCCATCCAATTGTTGAATCCAAGCGGAATGATCTTTTGCACTTGGAGTCATGTTGGCATCCATTGTCTTCTCAAACAAGGCGAGGATGGTCTCGCTATCGCCGGATGTGGTCCAAGGATAATCCGGCATCGAAGAGCGGAGTGACTCAAAATTGTAGATTTCTCCGTTCGCAATCAAAACGTTGCCCTCTTGCGATTGAATTGGTTGAGCGCTGCCTTCCAAATCGACGATGGCAAGGCGAGCATGCCCCAAACAGACGGATTCATCGTGCCAGAACCCCGAGCCATTTGGACCTCGATGATTCTGAAGTTGAATCATCTTCCTGACAGTGCTAGGCTCAGGAGCACCAAGCATCCCTGCAAGCCCACACATAAGCAGGAATAGTCGGCGTTTGCCTATATACCGTTGCTTTTGGTTAACATCACCAAAGCGGATACTTGAAGGCTGTTACAGCGAGCAGGATCACTGCGATGCCGAAGAAAGTGTAGTAAACCGATTGTGGTGGTCCTTTGGATTCATTGTCGCCGTACATGCTTACCAACAGATAACCCTAGAGGACTCGATTCTTCAATATGGCGGCGAGAAAGTCTCACATGACTCCCAAAAATGGGTCAAAAATGAGAACCACAGCGAGAGGAATCAACAACATCGTTGCGTTATCATCGATGTATCGCAATCGAGGCCATTCTGCTGCAACACAAATCGGCGCCATCATGGGCACCAAAACCCAAGGCGTCTCAACCAAATATGCGCATGCAGCCCAAATGATGGCGATTCCAAGCATTCCAGCCCAGATAACAGTCTGCGTTGAAGCGCCTTTTCGGCGTAATTCCCCAAGCAGAGGATCGCCTAGAGAAAGGCTGAGAATCATCGGGTAAGCATAGGCCGCTTCTGGTGTAAGGAGAAATACCATTCCAACGCCAAGAGCGCCCCAAGCTAGAGCCGAGACTTGCTTCGCCTCATAGGATCGCTGACCAACCACGGTCCAGCCCATGCGTAATCGAAGAGCTTCTGCAAATACGGCAATCATGATGATCGAAGAGACCACTTGAGCCAGCGAAAGTGAAACTGCATCTGCAACGTCTTGTCCGAATTCAAAATACAATAGGGGGAGAAACGACATTCCGAGGTGAATACCTCTCCGCAAAATGTGGCCAGACATGCCCCCAACAGATAATTCAACAGGATTTGTGAGTTCGACTTGATCACTCATTTCCGTTCCTCAATTGAGCGTATGCATCATCGAAGGACATCAAACCTTCCTCGATACTCGACAGGAGTGTATCGAATTTGGAATGCTGAAGAAGTTGCCGTTCATGATGTGAAAGTAGTCGCTCTCTCCAACGTGCGCGCCCTGCACGAGTTGACTGTTCAAGGGTCAACAGCATCGATGAGGCTTCGGCTACACCTGTGCCATGAAGGGCACTCACAAGGAGAACATCAGGAGCATCCTCGTGGCCGAGGTGAAGCGATTCACGTAATTCATCAGCATGCCGTTTGGCACCATCCAGGTCTGATTTGTTGACAATGACTGCATCAGCGAGTTCCAACAAACCTGCTTTCTCAGCCTGTACTCCATCACCACGGGCAG
>JAYYFM010000087.1:0-5014 GCA_036158745.1 Thermoplasmatota archaeon | reverse complement strand
AGACGACATTGCTCAAAATCATCAATGAGGAATTGAAACTCGACTCTGGTAAAATCGATGTTTCACCGGGTACTGTCATCGGTTATTTCCATCAAGATCACGCCACACTCGACTTCGATCTTAACCCAGTAGAACAAATTCAGAAATTGCGCCCAGATTACCAATACGGAGACATTCGTGCTGCTCTGGGACGCTTCCAGTTTTCAAGCGACCAAGTTGGAACCAAACTCGAGCAACTCTCTGGTGGAGAGCGTGCTCGTGTTGCCTTGCTCAAACTCTTGCTCGAAGACAACAACCTCCTTCTCATGGACGAGCCCACCAACCACTTGGATATGGAATCCAAAGAAACGCTTGAAGAGGCACTCATTGGTTACGAAGGATCTCTCATCACCGTATCGCACGACCGTTGGTTCCTCGATCAAGTCGTCAATCGAATCTGGGAACTTGAAGGTGGTAAAATCAAGGTCTACTACGGCAATTATACCGATTACATTCGAGCAAAACAAGGACTTCCTCCACTTGCTGATGATGAAATCTCTCAAGTCTAGAAACACCCTTGATTTCATGAACTCCATTTGCCTCGGAGGTTCATGGCCGAAGATGCTGAGGAGCAACCGGTGTTTGAAACAAGCACAGGACCGGTACGTGTCATCACTGCAGCATCCCTGTTTGATGGCCATGATGCGGCCATCAACGTCATGCGAAGACTCATTCAATCATCGGGTGCTGAAGTCATCCATTTGGGACACGATCGATCAGCGAAAGATGTCGTTGATTGTGCAATCCAAGAGGATGCACATGCCGTTGCGTTAACATCCTATCAAGGCGGTCACGTTGAGTATTTCACATACATTCGGCAATTGTTGGATGAAGCAGGATGTGAGCACGTTCGCATCTTTGGAGGCGGAGGTGGAACCATTACGCCTCCAGAAATCCGTGAACTCCACCAAGCAGGTATCTCCAAGATCTATTCGCCTGACGATGGTCGAACCATGGGCCTGATGGGGATGATTCACCACTTGATGGGCATTGCTCAGGAAGTTGACTTGACGTCAGATGCTCGAATGAAGAGCCTTGATGCACCAGTCACGCCTGAAGACATGGCCAAGGTCGGGCTTCTTCTCACACTCTCCGAATCAGCCGATGAACCAACCTTCAAGAAAACACTCGAAGCCTGTCGTTCTTCATCAAAGGATGTCCCTGTCATTGGTTTTACAGGAACAGGTGGCGCAGGGAAATCGAGTCTTCTGGATGAATTGATGCTCCGTATTCAACGAGACAATCCAGGGAAGAAAGTCTGCTTGCTCTGTGTTGACCCAACTCGCAAGCGAACCGGTGGTGCACTTCTCGGCGACCGTATTCGAATGAATTCTCTTTCCAACAACGACCTCTACATGCGCAGTCTTGCAAGCAGAGGAAGCGGTTCAGAAATTAGTGCTAATCTCGATCGAGCCATCGACGTTGCAAAGGCGGTTGGCTTCGACCTCATTTTCTGTGAGACGAGCGGAATCGGTCAAGGAAGCGACGCCATCACATCGGTTGCAGATCATTCACTCTACGTGATGACGGCAGAATTCGGTGCGCACACGCAACTTGAGAAGATCGAAATGCTCGATGTTGCCGATTTGGTTGTTCTCAACAAGTACGAGAAGCGTGGAAGTGAAGACGCACTTCGAGCGATTCGAAAGCAAGTTCGCCGCAACCGAAATCTGTTCGATGTTGCTGATGAGGAACTTCCCGTTGTTGCAACCATCGCAAGCCAATTCGCAGACCCGGGTGTCGATGCCTTGTGGCAGAAGCTCTCAGCAATGGTTGGCTTTGAGGCACGATCGCCTATGGAAGTTGTCGGTGAGCGTAAGGGCGTCATTCCACCAGAGCGTGTCCACTATCTTTCCGATATTGCTGCAGCCATTCGAACCTATCATGAGGAGAACACAGCCATTGCTGAAAAGCTTCGTCTTTGCCAACACCTTGAGTCTGCGAAGGAACACGTGCCATCCATTTCAAAGGATGTGGACGACCAAATTTCAGAGCTCTTGGAAGAGATTGAAACGGCTCGTGAAGACCTCGCAAACTATCGCACTCTTGCGGACGAGTATCGGAGCGGAGAGTACACCTACCACGTTCGTGGCAAGCCATTCTCGGTTCAAACAACGACTGAATCGCTGGCTCATTCCAACATTCCACGTGTTGCATTGCCAACCTTTGCTGATGATGGCGAACTGTTTGAATGGCTCAGCAAAGAAAACGCTCCTGGTCATTTCCCGTACACAGCAGGTGTATTCCCATTCAAGCGAACCGACGAGTTGAGTGCACGAATGTTTGCCGGTGAAGGTGAACCTGAGCGAACCAATCGACGATTCCACTATCTCAGTCAAGGACAAGATTACGTTCGATTGTCAACAGCCTTCGACTCTGTTACGCTCTACGGTCGTGACCCTGCACTACGCCCAGACATTTGGGGCAAGGTCGGAAACTCGGGTGTTAGTATCGCAACCTGTGATGATGCCAAGCGACTCTACTCTGGATTTGATCTCTGTGATGCAAATACATCCGTTTCGATGACCATCAACGGTCCAGCACCTATCTTACTCGCATTCTTCCTTAATGCAGCGATCGACCAGCAGGTCGAGAGGCACCTTGAAGAACAAGGCAAATCCATTGAACCACTCGATGTCGCCTACCGTGGGGAACTCCCAGAAGGGCACAATGGATTCGGTCTTGGAACTGTAGGACGACGTGGTGACGAACTCGTTGATTCTGAGACCTATGCTGAAATCAAAGCGCGAACACTCTCGACCGTCCGTGGAACCGTTCAAGCAGACATCCTCAAGGAAGACCAAGCCCAGAACACGTGCATTTTCTCGACACCGTTTGCACTCAAACTTATGGGCGATGTTCAGCAATACTACATCGACCATAACGTACGCAATCACTACTCCGTTTCCATCAGTGGCTATCACATTGCAGAAGCAGGAGCAAACCCAATTACACAACTCGCTCTAACTCTTGCGAACGGCTTTACCTATGTCGAATACTATCGAAGTCGAGGCATGGATATCGACAAGTTCGCACCAAATCTTTCCTTCTTTTTCAGCAATGGATTGGATCCAGAATACACCGTCATTGGTCGAGTCGCTCGACGTATTTGGGCAGTTGCCATGCGTGACTTGTACGGAGCAAATGAACGCTCTCAGAAACTGAAGTATCACATTCAAACATCAGGTCGCTCACTCCACGCTCAAGAGATCGATTTCAATGACATTCGTACAACCTTGCAAGCACTTCTCGCCATCCAGGACAATGCCAACTCATTGCACACCAACGCTTACGACGAAGCGATTACAACACCAACCGAAGAATCCGTACGACGCGCATTAGCCATTCAACTCATTGTCAACAAAGAATCCGGTTGGACCAAGACCGAGAATCCATTGCAGGGCGCCTTCATCGTTGATGAACTCACAGACCTCGTTGAAGCAGCCGTTCTCGAAGAATTCGAAGCCATCTCTCGACGCGGTGGTGTTCTCGGTGCAATGGAAACCATGTACCAGCGTGGAAAGATTCAGGACGAATCAATGTACTACGAACACCTGAAGCACGATGGAACACTTCCAATCATCGGCGTCAACACCTTCCAGAATCCTAACGCACAAGTCTTCGATGAATCGAGTGCGGATGATTTCGAGATGGAATTGGCTCGAGCTACACCGGAGGAAAAGCAAGCCTGTCTTGAGCGAACCGAAGATCGTCAAACGAAGGAAAGCGATGCGACAACAGCTGCGCTCGCTCAACTGCAAGAAGTTGCACGAACCGGTGGAAACGTCTTCGAGGAACTCATGGAGACGGTCAAGGTTGCAAGCCTAGGACAAATCACAGATGCATTGTTCCGAGTTGGTGGGCAATACCGAAGAAATATGTGAGCATTTGAATTCCGACTCAATAGTTTTGATATTTTTTGGACACTTCACTTTCCAGTAGGTGGAAAGAATACCATTTGAAAAATCGGAAAAGGTCAGAAAATCAACACTTTTTACCCTCAAATGAAGCGAAGACAATATATCCTCATGGCTCAGTGGCAACCGAAGAGGAACATCCTCTCTGGTGAAATTCCATGAGTTGTAAGTTGGACCTCCCACTGGGACCATCCTTCCGAGATGCACACATCGAAGCTGACCTTCAAGGTCGGTTGGATGGCGGTGGAAAAGTGTGGGCGATTGGAGACATTCATGGCCACCTCGGTACGTTTCGCGCACTTATTCATCGCTTGAAACTTGATGCTGAGGACCGTGTTGTTTGTCTTGGTGATATGATCGATCGAGGTCCGGATTCTGCAGGATTGATCGATTACATTCGTTCTCATCCTCAAATCATTTGTCTGAAAGGAAACCATGAGTTGATGGCGATCACATCGCTCCAAGAAGATGGTCACGTCGAGTTATGGCAACCATGGCTTGAGCGTGGTGGTCGCTCAACATGGGGGTCCTACATCGTTCGAGCGAGCGGGGATTTGTACGAAGCAAAGAAACAATTAGCAAATGATTTGATGTGGATGGACAACCTTCCAAATCACATTGTTCTCGATGACGTGCGGCTTGTTCATGCAGGTTACGATCCAAGAATGCCGCTCGATCTTCAGGGTGATAAGGAATTACTTTGGATTCGGAAACGATTCTACGCCCATGAATACGCTGTCGATCCAAATCGTACCGTGGTCTTCGGACATTCAACAACCACCAAGGTAGGACCAAGTCCGGGTTCTGTCGCCCAAAGCGACATACGACTGAACGATGGACGGCCCGCTTGGATTGCAATGGACATAGGAGCGTACAACCACGTCTCACCCGGACTTGCTGCCATCGATATCAAAACATTCCAAGTTGTTAAACAAACAACACTTCGCTCAGAACGATGGTTCGATGTCCCTGATTGCAGAGAGGCGAAAATTGGCACTCACTTTGGACTCGATATCCTCAGATCTTCGCATCGAAAAGAAGCAGTCTCTGCCCTTCGA
>JAYYFM010000086.1:0-5083 GCA_036158745.1 Thermoplasmatota archaeon | reverse complement strand
ATTTCCGACCATGTTTCTCACCTTGGGAACTCCGTCTATGAATGTAGGGTCTCACTCCAATCCAAGGACTACGCCTTTTCTTCCCAAAACGGGTTTTCTGACAAATCGGAATCGACTGCATCAACGATTTGAGCATCAAGATACGACTGGAGATCTTTTCCGGCAAGCGTCCCCTCTTCTCGACTGGAAATGGTCGAAATCAACAGCAGAACGGCAAGGAAGAGAATGATACCGCCGACTGAAACGACCGCAATCGTCGCTGCTTTGAGTCCGCCTTCAGAACTCGGCATTGGCGGGTTTGTATCATCATCCATGACCATGATCTCTGCTGTGACAAGCGGCGAGGCGGAGGTCGTACCGTCTTGATATTGAACACCTCGAAGCGAGATGGTGTGATTGCCCATGATAGCGATACCGGGAAGATGCTCAATTTGATGAATGATATCAATGATTGACAATTCTCCAGACATCTCTCCTGGCTCGTACGTATGAATGTTGGACCAATCGTCGCGCAAATGGTTGCTTCTCCATTGGACAGTTTCCATGTTTTCACTGACATCGAAAGCGATACTATCGCCACGTTCGAGATGAATTCGGTTGTCGAGGGTTGCCGGCGTCGAAATGGTTACGCTGATGTTTGAGTTGAACACGTAGTCACGCTCAGCTGCTTCGAGCAAGGCATCAAGGGCCCGGACTTCTCCATGGCCGTAGACGTTGTTTTGCCTGTTCTTTGGAATCAAGTCCTCTGCACATGGCTCATTGGCACCCATGTAGTGGCATTGCCGATAAGTGGAGGTTTCTTGCAGAATGTTTCGAATGTCGAATGGGGAGAGATCCGGATTCGCTTGCAGCATCAATGCTGCGACACCTGCCGCGCCTGGCGTTGCCATGCTTGTACCACTGAAGGCGACATAACCATCTCCTGAGTTCGCCGCAACGGACATGACGTCGGAACCAACATAAGCGACATTGGGCTTAATTCGACCCTCTTCAGTTGGACCTTGGCTGCTGTAAATCGCAATGCTTGAATCCTTGTCCAATGCGCCAACGGTGATCGCATCTTCCGCACTACCTGGCGTACCAATTTGTGCTGAAACTCCATTGTTTCCAGCTGCGATGAACAAAGCAATACCTGCACGAACCATTTCGTTTGCATAGCGGTTGACGCTGTCCTCTTCGGAGGAAGTCCATTCGATTGCACCAGGGCCACCAAGACTCATTGATGCTGCTCGGATGTTGAATTCGTATCGCTTTTCGACGGTCCATTCCATTCCTGCCATAACAGTAGCAAAAGACCCGCTGCCACCTGCATCGAGAACCTTCACACCGACAAGAGAGGCTTGTGGTGCCATGCCAGGATGGTCATAGGTCGGGGCCCCCGTTCCCGCAGTTGTCCCTGCACAGTGGGAGCCGTGTCCTTGGTCATCGTATGGGAAAACCTCGGTGCCGTTGGTCAAACTTGGATTATTGACTGGATCGTAGAATGCAATGATTTTCGGGTCATATGTGGTAGGGTCGTCGTCTTGATCGTCAAGACCGGAGTGATTCCCGTCGATACCTGTATCGATGATGGCCACGGTTGTACCCGAGCCGTCGTAACCAGTCTCTGCCCAAGCTGTATCAACACCGTGGAGGACGGCAGCATCGCCATTCGTGACCGATAAGATGCCATCAAGTTCGAGCATGACAACGCCAGGGAGCTGAGATGCTTCGAGGACGTAACCGACTGGAACTCGACCGGCGAGCGCATCGATGCCTTTCAGTGTCCATTGATGACGGTACTCAACTGTTTCTTCAAGCATCTTGATTTCAGCATCGCCAGGCGTGAATGAAAAGTCAATAATCAATGGAAGCGTCTTGTCATCGTCGAGGAAAAGTGGGTTCTTTTGATGGACTTCAATCATGTCGCCAATCCCATTTCCGTCTCGGTCGACGGTTGTTTCAACCCACCAACCTTCCTCGCCTGAATCTTGGTTGGATTCAACAGGTACTGTAGCGAGAACTGTGGGCAACACAAACATGGTGAGACAAAGGATTGTTAGCGCCAATTTTGTCGACTTTGCACGGGCCATGATTCCCCCAAGAAACACTATTGTTTGAACTCTTTCAATTGAAGTGTAAAGAAATGAACATGAATTGCTACTAAAGCGATTAATGCTGGGTGTTAATTTATATCGGTAATCATGCCAAGAAGTACTGATTCAAATGCCTGCACCACAGAGAAAACCAAAACAAATGGTCTCAATTGCAAACGATGCAATCTTTGCAAAGGAAGAGGAAGAAATTCCATTCAAGCCAGTGATTGTTCGTGCTCCAGGACATACCAACGGAGATTCACTCGAACGATTTACTGAGATAACGATGTTCGGCGTTGCGATGCTTTTCATATGGGGAGGATTGTTTGGAATCGCCTTTGCTGATGGTGTCGGTGAGGAGAAATTCGCATACCTTTTCGGAGGAGGGTTACTCTCGGCAAGTATTGCTCTCTTCATGGTAGAATTGCAGGCAAAGAAGAACGACTACCAACTGATGATTTCACAAAACTATCTTCTTGGCATGTCATTCTTTTTCATGGCTGTTGGAACACTTTGGGGTATTCGATATCTTGCAGGTTACTTCACGCTGTCTGAATTTGAGTTTGATGGAAGCAAATTCACCATGCTTGGTTATGTGGATGATGGTGAATTCATTGCAAGTGCGAACTTAATCTACGCACAGAGTCTTGGTGCATTCGGGATGTGGCTCGCTCACCGCAAAATTCTCGAGCGATACAAAGGTGATACATCGTTTGGATGGGCTGTTGCGAGCTACATTCCGCTCGGATTGTTGCTTGTTGGTGTTGGAACCTGGATTGAGTGGGCTGATTACGAAGTGTCCTATCCGCTAGGAACCGCCATCGTTGGATTGTGCGCCCTTGCAATGTACAGCGCATTGATGTCCAACAAATCGATTAATTTCGCTGTCGTTAGTGTCGTTTCCGGCGTCATACCAATCATCTATGAGATACTCAATGAAAACGCTTCCGAGGAAGGCAAGGGTGGTGCGCTTTCACTCCTTATCTTCATCATCATCATTCAGGGATACTTAGCTGGAAATGAACGATTAAAGCAAACGTTGGCGGAAAAAATGTCCTTCTTTATGATCGGTGTTGTTGTTGTCGCTATGCTCATAGCGAGTTTGGAAGACTTCAACCTCGTTATCGGTGAATTCAAGCAGGCAGAAATGGGCAACCAAAGTGCTGCTAATATCCTCACCTTACCTGTCGCCCTCTGGATTACTGTTCTATGCGCCTACTTCCCTGCAACACACAGAAACAGAGTCCCGGCAATGCCGATCGGACTTGCGTTCTCGTTGTGGACCCTCGATGGTGATGAAGCCATCATCCCTTGGGTCATCGCATTGGTCATGATTTCCTACATGCTATTTGCTGCAAAGGCAACTCGAAAGTGGGTCGCAAATTTGACCATATCAGCACTCTCCTTCTCGTACCTCTTTAGCGACCAAATAGGATATGGCGTCGATCAAGTCGAGATGGATATTGCAATCGCAATAGGCATCGTTGTTATCGCGGAAACGGCAAGGAGATTGGACAAGATATCCATTTGGAACAGTGTTCAAACCGTCACATTCATTGCACTCAGTTCGACCATTTTGGATTCTGAATACTGGTTTGTCACATGGATCTTCGTGATTTATCTCCTCGGAATGGTCTACGAATCAATGCTACGAGCACGAGGCAAGGACGACATCGAACGTCGAAATTCGACATTGGCTCTCATCACGGCCCTATCCGTGAGCACCGGTTTGCTCTTGACTGGTAAACTCGACATTCCGGATTCCTACCAAATCTCGGCTTTGAATGGAGTATCGCTTGAGTTTGTACTGCTGGGTGCCATTGTATACGGTCTGTTTAACACCGTGCGCGATGTTGAGGTTGATATCGGACAATTGATGTCTCTACTCGAATTGAAAGCAGCTGGTGCTTACACCTACGATTCAGAAACAAATGCATGGTACATTAAGGAAGTTGATGATGCCGATGTTTTCACTGACAGTTCAATAGGATCGATTGGCCGTATATCGATGGCTTTCTCGCTTCTAGCCATCACGATTGGTATCAGCATGCTCAACCCAGATGTATTGGTCGGGGATGAGTTCTACCTTGTCGGTTTGTATGCAATTCCAATTGGTCTCGTTATGTGGGAAATCAAATCCATGGATGTTATTTCTTCCCAAAGCAGAATGATTGGTGCTTTCATGCTCCTCATTGTCGCAGCCTCCTCGATACCGCTCATGTTCAATGTTGAACACCCCGATGGTTTGTTCAAGGCAGGAATCCTCTACGACCTCATCTTCATCTCTGCACCGATTGGAGCGTTTGTTCTCATCAACAAGCGGGGTCTTGATCGAGATCATTTGAGTCGCCCAGCGGACCAGGTCATGCTCTGTGTTCTGTTGGTCATTGGAATGCTCGACCAATCCGGCGGGCTGCTCTTCCTTACCATGTACGGGCTTGTTACGATAACTGCCATTCAGTATCGACATCACGGCGTGACGCTGTTGGCTCCTCTTGCAACCATCTCGATGTATTGGACGGAAGACCATGGCCTTGCTCATGCCTTCCTCGATTCGTTCTTCGACAGTTCGGGCGACATCAAGGAAATCAGAATTCTTTGGTTTACTCGAGTGACTGGAATGCTTGTCGCAGCCCACATGCTGATGCCGCTCGCATGGAGCGTTCGAGATGTGCAAAGCAAAGAAGTTGTGGACAATCCGTTCCCATGGTTCTTGCCGATGATTTGGTTCTTGTTCGCCATTTGGGCCGTTCTTCCATCGGCATCTTGGTTGCCACTTGTTGCTTGTATCTTCGGTATCGCCAATGCATGGGTACGTGGAGACATCAACCTCATACCACTTCTTTCGGTTGGAGTCATCTTCTCCTTTATGATAGGTTTCTCTGATGGAGGCTACTTCACAGATGAGATCTTTGGATACTCAATGCTGTTCTCCGGCGCTATCATCTATGTCCTTTGGCTGGCAGAAACCTATGGCATCATGCGGATGAATGTCCAAGATGAAGAAC
>JAYYFM010000085.1:0-5140 GCA_036158745.1 Thermoplasmatota archaeon | reverse complement strand
ATTATGTGACCAAAGATTCCTCACTCGATGCAACGGCCCAAGCACGAGCAACGTCGGTCTATCTCCCCCATGCAGTCCTGCCAATGCTTCCGTTCAGGCTTGCAGATGACCTTTGTTCGCTACGAGCAAACGTTCCAAGACTTGCAATGGTCATTGAGATGGTACTTGATGATAACAACAACGTTGTCACCTCCAAGGCGCACGAAGCAGTCATTCTCGTGAAAGAGAACCTTGCGTATGAGGACACATTGGACGACGCCCGGTGGGATGGATTGTTCAAGTTAGCAGAGGCTTGGCAAGCGGATGAACTCCGGTTGAACATTCAGCAGGGAGAACAACGTCCGCGTATCCATGGCGAGAATGAACTTTCCATCGAAGTGAAGTGGCCAAACAAAGCGACAAGGATGATTGAGACGTTCATGGTCAAAACCAACAACATTGTTGGTGAGATGCTTGGAAAGGCTGGTGCGTCGCTGCCTTGGCGATGTCATCCCATGCCGGACTCCATCGATGTTCGAGATTTGAACAAGCAATTGGAAGCTCTCGACATATCCATCGAACTTCCCGAACCTCGCTCGAAGTCGAAAAGCCAAGACGACACCGATGAGCTCGCAGGCCTGCTTGGAGCATGGGCTGGTCAAGACATCGATTTGAGTGGGCTTTCGTCCAGTGAAGAGAAGGTTGAGGTGGAACGATATTTAGCCAACGTATCTGCACAAGATGCACGAGATGAGATGTTGGACGGGTTGCGTCAAGCTCAGGAACAAGCCAGTGCACTTCGCTCATCGTTGCGTCGAGTCGTTGATCAGGGTCTCTTTCAGTTGATGAATCGAGCGCGGTACGATGCCAACAACATTGGGCATTTTGGCTTGAATCTCGATGCTTATGCGCACTTTACCAGTCCGATTCGTCGCTACCCTGACCTGATTGTTCATCGACAATTGAAAGCGATGTTGCACGAGAAAGAGTGGGCATACACCGAAGATGAAGTGGCTTCCTTGAGCGAACACTGCTCTGACCAAGGACGGATGGCTCAACTCTTGGAATGGGAATTGGTTGCAATGACATTGAATTGTCATCTCATGAACGGAGAAGAACAGAACTGGAACGCACGCATCGTCGGCTTGAGAACCCCCTGGGTCTTCCTCGATCTCAACGATGATGGTTCAATGCATGGACGCATGCACCTCAAACAACTCTCCAGCAAGAAGAATCTGTTTATCGATGAATATGGATTGTGTCTGATGGAAGAATTACGCGATGGAAGAGGTGATTCAGTCCTGCTTGAATTGGGCCAATTGTTCCCATGTAGAATCCGCGGATTGGATCTTTGGTCCGGCCGTCTTGACCTCGCTCCCGTTTGACATCAACCTTTTTAGAAACGGCATAGAGCGAAGAACGAGTCATATGACAACGGAATCAACGTACCGCATCGAGGGCATGTCTTGTGCCGCTTGCGTTTCTTCTGTTGACTCCATCATCAGCAAAGTTGGTGATGTTGAACATGTACGCGTCAACCTCGCCTTGGAAAAAGCCGTTGTCCAGTGGAAAGACGGCGCCAACCTCAACCATGCTGCAATCGAAGAAGCAGTCAATCGCGGGGGATTTGTCGCAAGTTCAATGCCGACGCCCCAACAAATTCGAAAAGAACGCATCGATGCAGTTCGTCAACAAGGTTGGAACGCTGGGTTAGCCCTTCTGTTGGCCATTCCTACATTGATCGTCTCGATGTTTCTCTCAGATCTGGGCAGCAGCAATGGGATGAATTCAAACTGGCTGATTGCATTCCTCCTGGCGCTACCTGTTTACCTCTACATGGGGCAGCAGTTCCACATTGGTGCATGGAAGGCGATAGGAAAAGGAAGGGCTAACATGGATGTTCTGGTTCACTTGGGAACCACGACGGCGTTTTTGTGGTCCTCATTGGTTTTGTTTGCTCCAAAAATGTCGTTCCTTCCAGAGATTTTTTCAAGCACGCAACACGTGTATTTTGATGGTGCAGCGCTCATCATCGCCTTCGTCCTTTTGGGTAATTTCCTGGAAGGTCGGGCGAAATTGCAAGCAACGGATGCTATCTTTTCCTTGATGGATCTTCAACCGAAAACAGCCGACGTTCTGAACGATGATGGACGTACAACAACCATTCCCGTGGAGGATGTTGAGCCCGGTACAAGCATCCTCGTAAAGACCGGTCAAACCATTCCACTTGATGGTCAGGTCTTGGAGGGCTCTGCGCTCGTTGACATGTCGATGATGACTGGAGAAACGTATCCGGTGCGTGCAAGAAAGGGTGATGAGGTCATTGGTGGAACGATTTTGGTCGATGCTCCTTTGACGATCACAACCACACAACCGTATCACCAAACGGTTCTCTCAAACGTGATTCAACTGGTTGATGAAGCCCAAATGGGGAAAGCGCCCATTCAGAGGTACGTGGATCGTATTGCTGCCGTATTCGTCCCTATTGTCGTCGGCTGCGCTCTCATTGCTGTCACCTATTGGGGCTTCTTTTCCGATGGATTCGGTTCACGCAGTGGTGGCGAAATTGCCATTCTCGCTCTTGTCTCAACCTTGGTCATTGCATGCCCATGCGCATTGGGATTGGCAACGCCTACTGCTCTTATGGTTGGGACTGGCACTGGTGCACGATTTGGATTGCTTGTCAAAGGCATTGAGGCTCTGGAGCGTTCGCATGCGACCACTACCCTTGTCGTCGACAAGACAGGAACGCTCACAACTGGAAAACCAAAGGTATCGCACATTGAATTCATCGATGGCGAAGTGAGAGAAATTCTCAGCATCGCAGCATCGTTGGAGCACGGAAGTGCACATCCTTTGGCGGATGCAATCATCACCGCATGGTCAAATGTCACGAGCAAACGACCTGATCTTAGCGACATCCAAAATGTTGGAGGAATGGGGATTACCGGTGATTTGGAAGGTGAAGTTGTTGCCATTGGGAACGAGCCATTGATGGAACAATGCAATGTCGATTTGGCCGAGTACCAAGACATGATTCAACAAGCAGCAGCGAAGGGCGTGACCATTTCGTTTGTCTCCAAAGGCAACGTGTTGTTGGGATGGATTGAGGTATCTGATGCTCTCCGTTCAACAACCAAAAACGCGCTCAAGAATGCACGACGAAGCAACCTCGAAGTGATTATGCTAACAGGTGATCGCATCGAAGCTGCGGAACAAATTGCAAAGGAATGTGGAATCGAACAAGTTGTAGCCAATGTCCGTCCTGATGAAAAGGCTGAATTCATTGCATCCTTGAAAGAACAAGGAAAACACGTCGCCATGATTGGTGATGGAATCAACGATGCCGCTGCACTTGCTGTTGCCGACGTCGGCATTGCCATGGGAGCTGGGAGCGATATTGCACTCGAATCTGCTGATATCGTTCTGCTTCGCAACGATTTGATGGACGCGATGAACGCCTTGGAACTTGGCCGAGTCACCGTGAACAAAATACGAACCAATTTGTGGTGGGCCTTCATTTACAACATCATCGGCATTCCATTGGCCATGGGATTGTTGTTACCTTGGACTGGTTGGCTTCTCCCTCCTGCCTTTGCTGCAGCTGCCATGTCCTTATCTTCGATCAGTGTTGTTGCAAATTCACTCACCTTGAAATGGTGGCGTCCGAGACAGATTGAGGCTTAACTCAAAATAGGTCCTAATCGTCGACAAACCATGAACCAAGTCGCTCATGCTCTCAAGATTACAGGGATGACATGTGGATGCTGCTCGGGGCGCGTAACGCGTGTACTTGAAGCAACTCCTGGTGTTATTCAAGCCGATATTTCATGGCAAAATCATGCAGGCATCGTTGTCACGACACCTGATTTGACAAAAGAGCAAGTCATGGCGATTGTCGAATCCACAGGCTTCGGCGTTTCAGCCTAATCTTCAAAACCAAGGTTCACCGCCCTCAATCTGCGCGGGGGTCGCCCAGCTTGGTCAACGGCGGTGGGTTTAGGTCCCATTCCTTATTGGTTCGCAGGTTCGAATCCTGCCCCCCGCACCACGTTTTACCGTCAGCATTGAGAACTTGTTCTTCCTAGGATGAACATGCCCTCTTCCCTCGCTAAACATTGGACATTTGACCCCTCTCGAGTGTTTCTTAACCATGGTTCATTTGGGGCATGTCCCGACTTTGTCATCAAAGAGCAACGAAAGTGGCAAGATTTGATGGAGAAAGAGCCTGTCCAGTTTTTCGAAGAATTGATGCCAGACATCCTAGCCACATCTAGGAGAGCGTTGGGAGAATTCCTGTCTTGTGATGCGAACGATTTGGCGTTTGTATCCAATGCAACCTCTGGCGTGAACACAATTCTACGTTCCTTGCATTTCAAACAAGGCGATGAAATTCTCGTCCCAAATCATGCCTACCAAGCATGTCGAAATACCATTGATTTTGTTGCAAGCAGATGGGGTGCAAAGGTCGTCGAAGTGGCCATTCCATTCCCAATCGATGGCCCTCTGACGGTAATTGAGTTGATGAAATCAGCTTGTTCCGAGCGAACGAAATTGGTCATGATCGATACGGTCACAAGCCCGACTGGTCTTCGAATGCCGTTTGAAGAATTGACAGCTTTCTTCGAAGGAAAAGGCGTTGAAGTCCTTCTTGATGCTGCCCATGGAATTGGGATGATTCCTCTCAATCTCGAGAAACTTGGTGCCTCGTACGTCACAAGCAATTGTCACAAGTGGCTTTGCGCTCCCAAAGGAAGCGCTTTCCTCTACGTTCGAAGCGACAAACAAAAGAAGATTCAACCACTCACGATCAGCCACGGCCACACGTTTCCACTTGGAGACACAACTCGTTTCCGGCACGAATTCGATTGGACAGGAACGCAAGACATCTCTGGTTGGTGCGCAATACCTGCCGTGATTGAAGGGATGGCGAAACTTGTTGATGGCGGCTGGGAAACCATCATGCAACACAACCACGACCTTGCAATCCAAGGCCGCGACATTCTCTGCAAGCGTCTTGGAATTGAACAACCATGCCCGAACGAAATGATTGCTTGCATTTCGACCATCCAACTACCAGGTGAGATTCCAGCCAAAGAAAAGATGCATGAGCCAGATCCTTTGCATCACATTCTTTCTAAGAAATACAACATCCAAGTTC
>JAYYFM010000084.1:0-5222 GCA_036158745.1 Thermoplasmatota archaeon | reverse complement strand
ACATCGATTGCGACATGTCACCATTTTGTTGAGCGGCAGCAATACGTTCGTTGGTTGCTAGACAGGCTGTTGAGGATATCTGGAACGCATTGTGTAAAAGTGCAATTGTGGGGCCTATGACAAATGCACCGGTGATGACACCAACAATTTCAGCAATTTGCTGGCGCCAAGGTGTCGCTCCAACCATATGTCCTGTTTTCAGATCCTGCATGACATCACCAGCAATTGCGGCGCTACTCGCAACAACGGCTGCAATGAGGAGCGTGGCGTACATGAGTTCTGTCTGTGACAAATCCAAGATGAGGGAACCAACGATCCAAACGAGTCCAACGGTGAACAACAGTGTTGCAATCGTCATACCAGAAACTGGTGAATTGCTCGAACCAACAACACCGGCGATGTAACCCGCAACGGCAGCGAAGAAGAATGCTACCAACGCAAGGAAGAGAGCACCTGCAAGTGAGAGTAGTAAGGAGCCGGTTATCATCCAGTAGAAGAAAAAGGTCAGGACTACAAGTACACCGCAAACAACAGTAACCCATTGAAGCGGCAGATCCTTCTCAGTTCGAAGATGCAGTTCGCTATCAGATTCAGTCTGTACGAAAGATTTCTTCAATCCGGTGATGATGGTTTTTCGCATACTCCACAGGGTGTAAATGCCGCCTACGACCATCGCACCGACACCAACATAGCGGACTTGTTCAAGCCAGAGTTTGTCGAATCCTTCGGCGAGCGTTGGTGAGTCTGGCCACCCATTGAGATATCCATACAACGGAACAAGGATTCCAAACCCAATAATTCCTCCGAGGAAAATAAAGGATGCAATACGAATTCCAACAATAAATCCAACGGACAGGAGTGCAACGGAAAGATCGACACCCGCATACATACGAGTTTTCATGAATTCAAATGCCGTTTCGGCTGAGTGATGTGTAACCTTGAATCCTTTGACCATGAGTCCATATAGGGCTCCGATTCCTAATGCATAGACAATGGCTAAAGCACCGCTGCCTCCTTCTTCTCCAGCAACCAACACTTCACGACATGCAACACCCTCTGGATAGGGCAATGCTTCTTCGACAATGAACAAACGACGCAATGCAATGGTGAACATTGTCCCTAGAAGCCCGCCGAGAAGAGCGATGGCTAGCGTAGGGAACCATTCAATGTCGATCCAAATACCAATGACGAGCATCGCAGGAACTGTAAAAATGACGCCAGCTGCAAGAGATTCACCAGCACTCGCCATGGTTTGAACGGCATTGTTTTCGAGAATACTCACGTCCTTGAAGAGGCTTCGAAGGATGAGCATTGACATTACGGCAGCAGGAATACTCGCTGACACCGTCATACCCGCGTACAACCCAAGATATGCATTTGCTGCGGTCATCAGAATTCCAAGAAGGACGCCTACGACTAAAACTCGTAGTGTAAGTTCCTTGGGCTCTTGGTCCGCAGGAATATACGGGCCTTCATGAGCGGACATAGTCTCGCCAAATCACGAACGTTTGAGAAGGATTCGGCTGTTTTCGTTGCTGTATTTTTGAAGAGCAGAATTTCATGGGATTTCCTCCATCAAAATCATAAGGTCGTCAAGCAAGGACGACGTACTGGAGTCCTTGTTGGCTTCTGTGGTGATTTTCTTGGTTCAACAGAACTGGCATTCGATGGAAAATGATGAAGTCCTGTCTGTTTTGGATGCCAACCCAAATGGTTTGACCCAATCGGAAATCCACAATAGAATGCAGAAATATGGGCCGAATCAACTCGATCAGCCAGAGCCAACTTCTGCATTTATCAGATTTCTTTCACAGTACAACGACCCACTAAACTACCTCCTCATCACTGCGGCTCTCATAGCACTGGCAATCAAACCAGATCACCCAGGAGATGCAATCTTCATCTTCTTGGTCCTAACAGCCAACGCGTTCTTTGGATTCTGGCAAGAAGGTCAAGCAGAACAAGCCATGGACGCCCTCAAACAGATGAGTATCTCCAATTCGGTCACCCTTCGGGACGGTTTCGAGTCGGAAATTCCTACTACAGATTTGGTACCAGGAGATATCGTAAAACTCGAAGAAGGAATCAATGTACCCGCAGATATCCGCTTGCTTGAAGTTTACCAATGTCGAGTTGATGAATCAGCACTGACTGGTGAATCTGAGCCTATCACAAAGCATCTCGAACTAATGGACGTCAACACACTTCTTGCGGATCGAAGGAACATGCTATACATGGGCACGACGGTTGCAACAGGTCGCGCAGTAGGTGTCGTTGTCGAAACGGGAATGAGCACGCAGCTCGGTCGGATTGCAAGTGATATATCAGAAGCCCAAACGCCGAAGACTCCACTTGAACTAAAACTTGAGTCGTTGGGTCGGTTCCTTGGGTTCATCGCACTTGTTGTTGCCGTTCTTCTCGTGTCGATTAAGCTCATTCTTGCTTATGGAGGCGATGTACCTCTACGAGAGGTTGCTATCAAGCAATTCATTACTGCCATAGCTATCTTTGTCGCTATTGTCCCAGAAGGATTGCCAATTATCCTCGTCATTACGCTCTCGCTTGGTATGCGTAACATGGCACGCCACAAGGCGATTGTTCGACGAATGAAAGCAGTCGAAACGCTCGGCTCAACAACTGTGATTTGTTCGGATAAAACTGGCACGCTTACCAAGAACGAAATGACGGTTCGACAACTTCACACTGTCGACGGTTACTATGGGGTAACCGGAGATGGTTTCAATCCACAAGGTGCACTAAGCGTCGATGGTAGTGAACTTGATGAGGATTCGATGTCAACGTTGCAATCAAATCCAGGGTTTCGGCTGCTTGCGGCTTGTCTCTCATTGTGCCACAATTCACAAATCAGCGAGCAAGAAGGCCGTTGGACGGCGATAGGCGATCCAACAGATTCTGCTTGTGCCGTTCTCGGTTGGAAGCTGAATGGAGAGGTTCGCAAATTCTCTCAACGCCACCCACGTTTACACGAATTCTTTTTCGACACGGAACGAAAACGAATGTCCGTCATCCACGAATACGAAGGTGAACGATGGGTATTTGCGAAAGGAGCCGCAGGTGGCTTTGTTCCAATTACAACTCATCGTTACTTGGATGGTGAACTTGTTGAGATATCCAGAGACGACTTGAAGGAAGCCTCGAAAAGGAACAAAGAAATGGGGTCACAATCGATGCGTGTCATCGCTTTGGCAGCAAAGAAACTTGCAGATGACGAAGACATGACGGATATTTCAGTTGTCGAGAACGGTATGATTTTCCTTGGTCTTGTTGGCATTATGGACCCACCACGCCCCGAGGTGAAAGAAGCGATTCGAATTTGTCAAGATGCTGGAATTAAGGTCAAGATGATTACTGGTGACCATCACATGACTGCATCAGCCATTGGACAAGAGTTGTCCATCAACGGTGCTGAAGCCGATCCAGTCAGCGGTGCTGACTTACGAAGTATGTCCGAGGATGAACTCTCAGAGTCTGTCGAAAAAGCAATTTTTTCACGTGTCACACCAGATCAGAAGATGCGAATTGTCTCCTCACTGCAGGAACAAGGTGAAATTGTTGCGATGACTGGAGATGGTGTGAATGATGCTCCTGCGTTATCCGGAGCAAATATCGGTATCGCTATGGGAATCGCAGGCACGGATGTCGCTAAAGATGCAGCGGATATGGTCCTTCAAGACGATAATTTCGCCAACATTGTTCACGCTGTTGAAGAGGGGCGAAAAATCTACCAAAATATTCGAAATTTCGTACGTTATCAAGTTTCAACCAATGTCGCTGCTGTGGCACTTATTGTTATCTCGACGTTCATCTTTGGCTGGGAACTTCCACTCACAGCAACACAGATTCTTGTCATCAACATTCTCATGGATGGACCACCAGCCGTCGCTCTCGGTGTTGAAAAGCGGCATGGTAAGGTCATGGAACGTCCACCGCGTCCAGTTGACGAAGGATTACCGAACGGTCGAGATATTGCGTTGATTTTCTACCTGGGTGCTATTATGGTGATCGGTACGCTCATTGTCTTCTTCCTCGCAGGAGGAGGCGTCTATGGAAACGAATGTTCACTCGCACCGTTAGCCACAGAGGCTGATGCTGGCTTTAGCGTGGATGATTGTTTGGCTGGGGATGAAACGGCCAAGAGTGCGTGGACTTCCTATGCAGACACTACGTTCGCTGATGCACAAACGATGACGTTTGCAGTGTTCATTGTTTTCCAGTTGTTCAATGTACTCAATTGCAGATCAGAAAAAGATAGCCTCTTTACGTTGGGCCTCTTTTCAAACAAAGCAATCAACTATGCCATTCTAGCGTCTGGATTCTTGTTGTTCCTCTTCGTTCACTTTGCAACATTCCAGATTCCTTTGATTGGTATTGAGTTTGGAAACCTACTCAGCACAACTCCGTTGAAGAGTGTCGACTGGGTAGTACTAATCGCTGTAGCATCTACGGTCTTCCTCGTAGAAGAGTTCCGTAAATTGATGATGAACTCTGGTTTCTTTAGCGTACGACGTTAGTTGTGGAGCCATCCACATCTTCTTGAAGAATGAATTTGAGGGCATTGCATGACAGGATGGGTTTCAACAGCCGCATTAGCGGACAGAGACCCACACTGGAAGTCGAATCTCAAACAGACTCTGGTCCAAGAGCATTGGAGTGAATCTTTGCAAACCATCGTTGATAAGATACTGGATGATCAACCACTCAACACAACTGATGGCTTACTTCTGTTTTCTGAGCCCAACTTGTTTGAACTCGGACGGTTGGCAAACTTGCACAAAGAGGCAATGTACGGTCGCAAGGCTTACTTCAATTCGAATGTCCATGTCAACCAAACCAACATCTGTGTTCTCGCATGCAGATTTTGTGCTTTTCGACGAGGGCCAAAGGCTGACGACGCCTATGCTCTATCGGTTGATAATTATCTTGAAGAATTGGCTAGATTCTCCCCGTATGTCAACGAGGTTCATTCAGTAGGGGGGTTGCACCCTGATTGGACAGTTGAACACTACGCCGAATTGTTTCGAAGAGTACGCACTGAGCATCCACATATTTCGATCAAAGCACTTACTGCAGTCGAGATAAAACACCTTGCTCAACTTTCGAATCTCTCCATCAAGGAGACATTGCTGCAGTTGCAAAGCGCAGGACTTACGTCACTACCAGGAGGCGGTGCAGAAATTCTTGATGATGGTGTTCGAGCCATT
>JAYYFM010000083.1:0-5222 GCA_036158745.1 Thermoplasmatota archaeon | reverse complement strand
TCATTGATGATGAAGTTCTGGAAGGTTTGAGGTGATTTCATGCGAGTTGCAGTTCTCAAGGAAGACAATTGTCAGCCGAAGAAGTG
Organism: Thermoplasmatota archaeon; assembly: GCA_036158745.1. Lineage (GTDB taxonomy): Archaea > Thermoplasmatota > Poseidoniia > Poseidoniales > Poseidoniaceae > MGIIa-L2. The sequence goes on along the minus strand of JAYYFM010000083.1, from coordinate 5,136 downwards.
CAACGACGAGTGTTTTCACTACTGTCCACCTGTTCGTAATGGGCAAGAATGCATCGTCATGGACGAGAAGACCGGCAAACCACACATATCTGAGTCACTTTGCATTGGGTGTGGAATTTGCATCAACAAATGCCCACATGATGCATTGATCATCGAACAATTACCGAGCGAACTCGAAACCGATATGATTCATCGATACAGTTTGAACGGTTTCCGACTCTTTCGACTTCCAACGCCGACAAAGGAATCGGTCGTTGGAATTCTTGGCCCGAATGGGATGGGGAAATCGACGGCTTTCAACGCCCTCGCTGGACGAATGACGCCCAACTTGGGCGATTGGTTGGACCAATCTCCTGATTGGAACAACGTTATTGATGCACTACCGAAAGGTGAACTTCGTGATTTCTTCATCTCCGTCCGAGATGGAGGTATCAAGGTCGCACTCAAGCCACAAAACGTTGATCGTTTGCCAAAGCGCGTTCAGGGAACGGTCGAAGGACTTCTTCGAAAGGTCGATGAACGCAACATGTTTGACGAGATGACGAGTGCTCTCGGCATCTCACATCTTCTCGAACGAACGGTTCAACAATTGTCCGGAGGTGAACTGCAACGAATGGCCATTTGTGCGACCATTTTGCGAGAGGCAGACGTCTATTTCTTTGACGAACCATCCTCGTACTTGGATATCCATGAACGAATGCGAATCGTTCGAATCATCCAAGAGTTGGCTGAGTCAAAACGTGTCATCGTGATCGAACACGACCTTGCAGTGCTTGACGTGCTGGCCGATTTGGTCCACATTGTCTACGGAAAGAAGGGGGCCTTCGGAATCTTTACACCTGCACGTTCAACGAGGACGGCCATCAATGCCTACCTTGACGGTTTCCTTGTCGAGGAGAACGTGCGTATTCGTGACAAACCGATTCGATTCCTCAAGCATCATGAGCGGACTGCAGAGAAAGGGAGCGTCGTTGTTCAGTGGGGCGACTTAGGAAAAAAGCTCGGAAATTTCGAACTATCAACTGGCGAAGGTTCCGTACATCGTTCAGAGGTTGTCGGTGTTGTTGGGCCAAACGGCACTGGAAAATCAACGATGATCAAGATTCTAGCAGGTGAACACGAGTACGACAACGGCTGGGTAACCAACGAAGCAACCGTGTCCTACAAGCCTCAACACATCGACGTCGATATGGATTGTACCGTACAAATGTGGCTTGACAGCGAACTCGGGATGCGATGGCGAAGTGGTGAGTTCAATGTCAACGTCATTCGGGCATTAGGTGTTGATTCGTTGTTACCAAAGCGTGTCAAGAAGTTGTCTGGTGGAGAGCGTCAAGCTGTTTCCATCGCCGTTTGCTTGGGTCGTGAGGCCGATCTGTACCTTCTTGACGAACCATCCGCGCACCTTGATGCCAATGCTCGTATGGAGGCTGCAAAGGCCATCCGCCGAACAATGGAAGCCAATGAAAAGTCTGCTTTCGTCATCGATCATGACGTCTATTTCATCGACATTGTCAGTGATTCCTTACTCGTATTCGAAGGAGAAGGAGGGGTTCATGGTAAAGCAATGGGCCCTTATTCGCTACGTGATGGAATGAATCGTTTCCTCAACGATGTCAACGTCACCTTCCGAAGAGATCACGACTCAAAGCGACCTCGAATCAACAAGGCTGAGAGCCGGAAGGACCGTGAACAACGGGAAGTAGGGGACTTTTATTCGTTCGATAGCAAGTAAGGCGTCACGAGTTCTAAAGACCATCACCATGAGGCCATACTATGCCTGTCGGCGTTCCACCAAAGGGAGGACCCCTTGGACGAAGCCGCTCGCGTCTCTCTGCTTCTGGACTGACCACGTACCTACGATGCCCACGTCAATGGTACCTTACCCGAAAGGTTGGACTTTCCTCACCATCATCGATAGGACAGGTCACTGGCCTGGTGGTTGAAGATGCACTTTGTCGAGTTCTGATGCATCGTCCTGGGCCAATGGATTCAATGGATGAACTACGAACGTGGGCATATGAACACTGCAAGGAAGAGGCAATGAAAGCATGGTACGAAGGTGAGGAAGCTTGGAATGCTCGACTTTGGAAACGAGACAGTGCGGATTGGTCGACGGTCGAAGTCGAGAATTATGAACAAAAAATACGACATGGCGTGGAGTTGTTTCTGGAGGAGGTTGAAGCGTGTTTCAATCAAAATGGCGGCCCGTTCGTTGAGCAGTATCGTTCGGGGACTCCACCATTCAATGTTCCATCTCCAGCATGGGGCGAGACACCTTTGTTTCCCGTTCCTGAAAAGGTCCGATCCTTGCAAGCAAGAGAATGGTCGATAGATCACCCATTCAAATGGCAAGAGCAAGGCAGAGCCATTCGATGGGATGAAGCTTGGGAGATTGCTCGCCCTTGGTTCAAAGATCCACGTGTGCATCAACCTCAACGAATGTTCCACCCACAAGGCTGGGCTGCTGGTGAATTGGACCTTGTCCTTCGATGGGATGGAAGAATTCGACTTGTTGATATCAAATCAGGGCACTCTGGAGGAGCGTTTGCAGAAAGTCTCCAACATCAATTGCGATTTTACGCTTGGCTTTGGTCGAGGACAGGCGAGGAAGGAGAGGTTGCTAGCATGGAGGGATGGTACCTCTCAAGTAAGGAACGAATCGATTACAATGCTCCAAGTGAAGAAGAACTTACTTCGATGGATACGGAGTTTTTCAACATCAACGAACAGATGAGACGCATGGGTGAAGGAGCTTCACTTCTCCCTGCGCATCCTCATGACAACGCTGCCGACCACCTGCATGCCTGTTCTGGTGAAGCAGCGGGATGCGGATGGTGCAGTGTCGCCACGGACAACCTCCAAACCTCTGGGCCAATGAACGAGGCGACTCGCGAATCAATGATCCAAGGTATTGAGATTCAACCACCTTGCATGCCATTTGCTGATATTCCTTCCCGGGTCGATGTCTCAGGGGAGCTCATTGCCCAATGGGGACCACTACCGAACCACTTCAATGAACCTGTCTTGGGAGCGATGATGAAAGCCGGAGAAGCAACCATCGCCATCGAAGAGGCAGAACCTGGAGCCTTTCCCCATTTGCATGAGTCCAGTGAAACGAAGGTTGTCATCAAGAATGCTTTACCAGGCGTTTGGAGAGACCAACCTCGACTCTACGTCGACGGCCATTCGGAGATTGTTCCACAATCCGATTCTGATGAGCCAAGCACACGTATTGGATTGCTACGAACACGAGCGAATGTGGAAGGATTGGTCTTGTCCATTCGACAACAGAGCGGTATGCGACTTGATGGACGCCCATGGTCGATGCTCGCATTCCACCTCTGGGATGGAAGCCACGTTGTCGAAGTCGTTGCCTTCGGTTCTGCTATCAGTGAGCGACTAGTTTCGCTCCAGCCAGGTGAGAAAATTCGCCTCATAGGAGCAGAACTTGGCTGGCGTGCAGGACTTGTGCAACTCCGCATCGATGTTCGAAAAACCCGCATCGAACTCTCAGGTCCTTCATTCGCATCCAAGGGTATTTGAGGGGTCGGTTTCAGTCGGTATTCTATGCCTGTACGATTGCCGGATGCGGACCAGGATTTTATTGGACCATACAACCGACTTTCCGCAAGTCAAGTCAATACATGGAAGGCTTGTCCACGCCTGTGGTATTACGAAAAAGTGCGTCGATTCGTCATGCCGCAAATACCAATTTTGTTCGTTGGCCGAGCTGTGGAAGAAGCCATTTGCAAGACATTGAAAGAATCACCTGCATTGATTGTAGAGACAGCCCCAGCAGACATTTTTGCTGAAACACCGCTCGATGCCAATGGACGGCCGGATCGAGAATACGAACAACGGTGGCCAGCGGAGCAATTGCTCGTTCTTCCTGAATCCAAGTGGCCAATGGATATCGACTCGCTCCAACACTGGGCGAATCGACGTGTCCTCTCTCACCTTGCCGTTAGTTTAGAGGACATGCGTATCGAGTGGTTCAAACACGATCGAAAAGCAGGGGATTGGGACGAGGATGTCGATGTCGAACGATGTGCCAAAATGGCGCAAAATGGCATCAAGATGCACATATCCGAAGTCAGGGCCTGTCTCGAGTCGGTATCTGATGAAGAGCTCAATTCCTGGCGAGAAGGAAGCCGTGATCATTGGCCTGCACCCGATGGACGAGGCTATGCAATGGATGGGCACCCACTTGCTCAAACAGGCTCAATTTCGTTGATTGAAGCATGGGAGATTGCTCGGCCGTGGTTCGTTGATCCAGATGCCAAACCCTTCATGATGAACGCAGTTCATCCCGAACACTGGTTTCAAGGCGAATACGATCTTGTGTATCGCTGGGGAGGACAGAATAAAATCGTCGACATCAAAGCATCACTTGGAAACTCAGATCGCTCTGGCGATTATGTTGAACAGATGCGTATGTATGCCTATCTGTGGTGGAGCACGCATGACAAACAACCCATTGAGGCACTCGAAATCTGGTACCTTGCTGCTGATGCTATCAAAGTAATTGATGTTCCATCAGATCAAGAGTTGGAAACCATTGGAGAAGAATTGAAGGCGTTGTGGTCCGAGTTACGTGAAGAAACACCATCCATTGAGCGATGCCCTCCTGAACCCGCACCAATGCGATCGTTTGGACCAGGCGGTGTTCCATCCGAGGAGACACCCGATTTGACACGCTGTCATCGTTGCGATTGGTCGCATGTCTGTCCAACAGGTGGATTTGACAAGGAACATCCAGATGGTGGTACGTACCACTTGCCCGGCATGGTTACAGAAACAGAAAGCACTCCATTGAACGACATCAAAACACGGCATACTGTGACAGGGCGAGTCCACGCTGTCATTCGTGGCAATCAACCTCGAATCACCATTGCAGAGGGTAATTCAGCCTTTGCTGACGTACAAATCAAAGCCTCTGTACATACAGATGGAGGGCCTACAATGCCTGGAGATTTGAAGAAAGGAGAACTGGTTTGCATTGAAAACGCCTTTTTCCAAATCAATTACAAAGGTGCACTCATCCTCAAGGTCGACCCATTCGCTCGTGTAATTCGATTGCAAGAAGGAGATGATGAGATTTCACTTCACACGCCTCGAGCTCGATGGAACGTT
>JAYYFM010000082.1:0-5224 GCA_036158745.1 Thermoplasmatota archaeon | reverse complement strand
AAGTAGTGCCATGGGCGGACGAGCAGGGGTTGTCTTGTTATCCTCGCTCTTGTTGTGCTCGGTGCTTGCTGGCTGTTTTGGAGACGACGATTCAGACCAAGAAGAACTCATTGACTTGGTTGTGCATTACGACGCAACAAATGGTACGATACAACAATCGTTCATCGGCGGGTCTCAAATCTCGTTCAGTGGTGTTACCTTCAGTTTTGATTTTGCTCGAACAACATCCGAGTATGGCCTCAAGACCTTCACGCTCGACCCAGGTGATGGTCGCTCAATCCTCAGTATCGATGCATCTGAATCTGCAAACATCGACGTCGAATACCAAATTCACGGGATGTACACGGTCATCCTAGCAGCAACCGACATCAACGATAACACTGCGAACATGACTGTTGTACTACGAGTCGAACATTCAATTGAATGGAGCGAAGCAAACTCAGCAGATCCGGATACAATGGAAATCAACACAACTCCGGGGAACGAGGATACCAATCCAAAGCAGGTCGTTGTTGCGTCGGTTGTTGAAAACCCAAGTATATTTGGCACACCTGGAAGCCCTGTTACTGTCACATGGGAGCTTACAGACCCTGAATCAAACAGCAAAGGCAGCAACACAGAACAAATAGCTGATGGACAATCAGGCACATGGGATTTTGATCTGAACTTTCCTGAACAAGGTGTTCATGATTTGACCGTTACCATTGACCAGGGAACAGACCGAGTGAACATCAATCACATCATTGACATTCTTTACGAACAAGAAGAATCTGTGCCAAACCCATATCAGCAAGAGAATGAATCTGAAGAAGAGAATTCTGAAAGTGAATGAAAAGTGAAAACCGGTATCGTGCGGCAATGGCGAAGATCTTGTTCAGATTTCGTTGGAAATTTGTCCCATTCTTCGCTTGATATACCCTCAGCCGTTGGTTGAGCATGAGTGATACAATGAGCACAGAAACAAAGAAGAAAACAACAAGTAAGAAGAATGAAGTTCCTACTGAAGACGAAGTGGTACCAATGGAAGTCGTAGATGAAGAGGTTCCTGAAGTCAAAATCGAGGACTTACCTGGGGTTGGTCCAGCAACAGCTGAGAAACTCCGAGAAGCTGGATTTGACGAACTCCTTTCCCTTGCTGTCATGTCGCCTGCGGACCTTGCGGAACAAGCCGAACTTGGTGAAGCAGTTGCTGGTAAAATCATCAATGCTGCCAAGAAAATGGCCAACATCGGTGGTTTCGTTTCCGGTGTAGCACTCCTCGATCGTCGTCGAGAAGTACAGAAGCTTTCATCCAAAGTTCAATCCATTGACGACCTCCTTGGAGGCGGATTCGAAACACAGGCACTCGTCGAAGTGTACGGTGCATTCGGTTCCGGGAAGACCCAAATCGGGCACCAACTTGCCGTCAATTGTACCATGCCAATAGAAGACGGTGGTTTTGATGGCGATGTCTTCTACATCGATACGGAGGACACATTCCGTCCAGAGCGAATTACGCAGATGGCCCGTGGACATGGTCTTGATCCGGATATCGTCTTGAGTCGAATCCACGTCGCACGTGCATACAACTCTGCACATCAAATGCTCTTAGCTGAGGAAATAAAGCGTATGAGCAAAGGACTCAATGTCAAGATGATCATCGTCGATTCACTTACAAGCCATTTCCGTGCAGAATTTATCGGTCGCGGCATGCTTGCAAACCGGCAACAAAAACTGAACCGTCATCTCAAGGACCTCAAGCAGCTCGCTGACGTCAACAATGCACTCGTTTTGGTAACAAATCAAGTTCACTCCAAGCCTGATGCCATGTGGGGAGACCCAACCAAGCCAATCGGTGGCCACGTTCTCGCTCACGCCTCTACCTTCCGACTTTATCTCCGGAAGGCGAAGGGTGGCCGACGAATTGCACGACTCGTTGACTCTCCAAACTTACCGGACGGTGAGTGCGTCTACCAGGTAACACAAGAAGGTCTCCGTGACTGATTCAGTGTGCTGAAATCGCTTCCATGATGGAAGTTTGGTGCAATACATTCAAGTTAGGATGAATTAAGATAATGGCTATGCGCCATTTAATTGAACGAGTTTTGGAACTGTCTGATGAGGAAATTGTACCTCAACTCGATCCTCAGCCCAGCGGCCAAGGCACAGACGAAGAGCTCCGAGCATTGCTTGAATCGCTTCAGCCCCGAATTCGAGTGTATGGCGTAGGTGGTGCTGGTTGCAACGCAGTCGGTCGGCTCGATGCGGAAGGCCTGTTTGAAAACTCATTCGTTACGGGCTACGCCATCAATACAGATGCCCAAGCGCTCCTTATGTCTCCTCTCGAACACAAAGTCCTGATTGGACGAACCGCACGAGGTAGAGGGGCTGGAGGAGATCCAACAAAAGGTGAAGCAGCAGCTCTTGAATCCGAAATGGCGCTTCGTGGCATCACCACCGATACACAACTTGCAATCATTGCCGCAGGTATGGGAGGTGGTTCCGGTACTGGAGCGGCAGGTCATATCGCACGACTGGCAAAAGAGCAGGGCGCCATGACCATCGCCGTTGTCACCTATCCATTCAAATCCGAGGGAGCGACACGCAAAGAAAACGCAGAGTGGGGTCTTGAGCGCCTTCGGGAGCACTGCGATACGATTCTCGTGATTCCAAACGAGCGCCTCCTCGAAATCGAAGGCGTGAAAGATCTCCCACTCGCCAGTGCATTCCGAGTTGGAGACGAACTCCTCGTCCGTTCCATCATCGGCGTCACTGAATTGCTCACGCGAGATGGTATGGTGAACCTTGACTTTGAGGATCTCAAAGCCGTCATTCACTCAGGAGCTGGGGTGGCGATGATTGGTCTGGGTGCAGGTTCTGGACCTGGAAGAGCTGAAGAAGCTACATTGGAAGCCCTGCATTCGCCCCTACTCGATCTCGACTTCAGCGATGCTCGCGGTGCGCTCATCAATGTCGTCGGAGGCAACAATCTCACTTTAGGAGAGGCGGAACGTTGTGCTCAAATCATCACAGAGCGTATCTCGCCTCATGCAAAGATCATCTGGGGAACTGCTGTTGATGAAACACTGGATGATGAAATCCGCGTCATGCTCGTACTTACAGGTGTCAAGAGTGAGCAAATTCATGGCTCCTCTGAACGTCGTCAGCTCAAAGCACTACGAAGCAGTACAATTGAATTTGTCAATTGATTAGTCACGCATTGTGAAGATCAATAACCCTACAAGTACAATCATCGAAACCAAGCCGACTGTGTAGTCCATCGGGCTGAATCCATCTGCTTGGTCTGAAAAAATTTCACCTTCGTACTCTACACCAGGTAATCGGAGACTATGACTGTTCCACGCATCCTCAGAACTTGCTTGATTACCATTTACTGCATTGCCGTATACTGTGAAGTCAACGTAGGATGCATTTTCTTCAGGGCTTACGAGGGAGAAATTCCAACTTCGAACCGTATTGCCTGATTCGGTATGTGTCCATCCATCATCTAATTCTTGAATCAAACCAGCTGATTCATCGAAGGTGATGGAACCCCCAGTGACCAACATCCTGAACCCTCCGATTGAACCATTTGGATTTGCTGCAACCGTTTCAGACTCGACGGTAATGGAAAAATTGTACATTGTATTCGATTCATAGGATTCGGGCAATCCTTCAATCTTCACAGTCGTAGATTGGTCCTTGTCTCCGTGACATAAGCATCCTTCATTCGCAGATTTACCAATACCGGATGGTGCAGAAACCGCGACCTGTGAAAGGAGAGCGAGAACAAGCACAACAACAACCGCTCGCATTGCAATCCTCAATTCAACCAAAAATACCCTCCATTTGAACCTTCATGTTCGATGCAGAAGGAACAATACTTCAAAAGCAAACCACGAGAATTTAGAATTGATAAAATGGATTTTGACCAACCAATTACACCGGATTTCAACGCTGATGAAATTGATATTTTTGCTGAACTGGGTGCTCCCTCATCGGTACAGCCAGCCTCGTCGAACCCACTTGACAACATTTTGCTTGAGGAAGAAGAACACCAAACCCCAGAATTTGACCCTGTTCTCGTTGCAGAATTGCTCCAAGTTCTCGCCCAACACAACATTCGTCAACAATCCGAAGAGGGCTTTGATGCGCTTCCAGAGAATGCCCACAACATTGACTTGAATTCGGCCAGAGTCACGCTCTCAGACGATGAATACCGTCTTTCTCTGCTCGTCGAACTTCAAGGTAACCAGCAGATTCGACCTTGTGTCCGAGTTCAACACAATGCTGGAGATTTTGATTTCATTGAAGAGAACAATATTCCCTCCGTTTGGAAACCATTGTATGATTTGCTGGAGAACGCCTTCAAACAAGCAATTCAATCTTTGAAATCCAGCACTTACTTCTGATGAAGTACAAGATCCCACACAATCTCGATGTTCCTGTCAAGCGAATTTGAAACGGAACAGTACTTTTCATGGGACTTTTCTATCGTTCTTCGAACGAGTTTCTCTGGAACATCGCCTTCAACATGGTAGATCATGTTAACCTTCGTGAACGAACGAGGATACTCTCCCCTTCGATCGGCATCCAAATCGACCCATACTTGTCCGAATTCACGGTTTTTCAAGCCTACAACGACATCGACGATGGAACATGCCCCGATCATCTGCAAGAAAATTTGCATGGGTGAGGGGCCATCCTCCCAATCAACATCGATGGATTGGCCTCGCTCGTTTTCACAGTCGAGTTTTGTCCCTCCGGTCCAGGTTACCTTTGCTCTCATAGAAACAATCGCATCGGTTGGTTCTTGAAGTGGTTATTGGTGGGTCGGTATGAGAACTATGAGCGGCGAACCTGTTGTCATGCAAAACGGAAAACTTCACATCCCAAACAATCCGATTATCCACTACATCGAAGGGGATGGAATTGGTGTTGACATTAGCCCAGTCATGATTTCCGTTGTCGATGCAGCCGTTTCAAAAGCATACAACGGTGAAAAACAAATCGCATGGAACGAAGTTCTCGCTGGCGAGAAAGCATTCAATGCGACTGGAGAATGGCTTCCTGAAGCGACACTCGATGCTATGCGCTCGGGTCTTGTTTCCATCAAGGGTCCACTCACCACCCCCGTCGGCGGTGGAATCCGGTCACTCAATGTCGCTCTTCGACAAAAACTGGATCTCTTCGCTTGTGTTCGTCCAGTTCGATGGTACGATGGTACGCCATCTCCAGTCAAAAC
>JAYYFM010000081.1:0-5305 GCA_036158745.1 Thermoplasmatota archaeon | reverse complement strand
TGATGAAGGATGAAGCAGTGGAAGGCCCGTGGTCGAAACCTGGTTGGTTGATGCGATGCGTTCTTACAACGCAGAATCGTACTCGATGAGACATGCCTATGCAGCACAATTACACCTCCCCGGACCTGTTTTCCGTGAACTCGTCGTGTGGGCACTTCAGTCGCTGCCCGATGAAATTCTCGTCGGTCTCGATGTTGACCCAAAGCGAAAGCACATCGATGAGGTCGAAGCTGCCTTTGAAGGACAAGAGCATGTTTCAAACCTCTTTGGAGGCCAAGGATACGTCGTCAAAGATGCTCATGTCGTTAACCGTGGCGATTCCTATTCTGTTCATCACCTCCCGGAGGAATGGACGGATGATCTCTTTTCAGGACAACGAGGTTCTCGGGCAGGACGTTTCACACACTGGTTGCATACGCATCCAAATGCTCCTGCGATTCCGAGCGGAGCAGACACAGATGCTGCACAAGAAACCACAGGTGTCGATATGATTCTTGGTCTGCGATTTTCACCTGAAGGACCACTCCCCTGGTTCGATGATGTTGATGGAACGCGTCGTAGTCTGGGAACTGAACACGCACCCAAAACAAAACGGTCTTGGTTTTCTCGAAACGAATTGCCTATCCTTGGCATTGCACCAACTGGGCATTCCATCCACGACATCCAATTGATTGCTTTTCACAAAACGGGCTTAGGCGTCAATGTACTGCTCATTGATGAGAGTGGCTATCCATACGGATGGGATGAGTTGATTCAGCCTACAAGTTGATCGTAAATTCGTTCCAATCGTTCTGGATTAACACCCATATCACCGACTCCTAAACGGGACTGCGAATGAAGTTCAATGACGACGGTGTCTTCATCGATTTGCTCAATGGAAACCAAGACATCATCTGGGAACAACCAAAATGGAGTACGTTCGACAAAGTGGACATAATACGACGAGTCCGAAGCATCCTCAACGAGAATCTTACAGTCGTACTCCGAGATATAGTCGGTTAAATCTGAACGAATGTCTTCCATCGAACGATCGATGATTGTTGAGCTTGTATCCATTCGATAGTCTGCATTTCCACCTAGATGTGCACAGTTCGCACTACCTTCTGAACAGGCTTCCATGGAAGAGATGGACTCGTCTTGTGCACCGACAAAAATCCATACTTGAACCAACAACCAAGGCGAGGCAATCAACATTACCAACAGCAATGCCTTACTTGCAGTAGGATTCATGCAATTCCTCGTTTATGGGGTTCCATCTGGCTTCCATCCTCTTAATGCGTAGTATTCCTTCATGCAGGCTTTTTCATCGTCATCATCAACAAATGAGACCATACCTGCTGCAACACCAGCAGGGATTGGTTCCTTGCGCAATCGCCATGAAAGAAGATCTGCTTCCATTGGTTTAACACCGATTCGATGCCAATGTTCGACATTCCATTTTCGTGCTAGGTCCCATTGGAAACTCGCCCTTTGCATCAAGTCGTCCCACGAAGCGTCATCTCCCGTAATCGCATTCCATGCATCCAGCATGACTGCATCCGGAGTTGCGCCTTTTGCGAATGCACAGAGAATCATCGAATCTCGAATGACAATGCTGTTTTGGCTTTCAATCAATTCTTCCATCAAGTCAACAGCGGAAGCGTTCGGCAAACCTGTTGGTTCCTTGTAGCCTGCACGCATGTGCGAAGCACCTACGTTTGCCGTCATGTACGCCATAGCATTTCCACGCTTTCCACGTGGATCCCATGCAGGTAAATCGAGACCCTTACAATGCGCTGTCAGTTTGGTTGCAGGGTGACCAGTAACGCGTTCAACATATTCCGAGAACGCAACTGCCCCTGCACCAAGAACGGAAAACAATTCATCGGACCCAGGTTGAGCATCCGCAAGCATAGCAAGGGCAAGAGGTGGCAATTCAGGAATTCCGAATTGCCACGGAACAACATCACCTTGCATGTATCGACCGAAGTCAAATGGAGCATGGAAATGGTCCGACCAGTTCTCAGGAAGCCAACCATGTTCGACCAATTCGCACACGATGGAAAGAGCAGCTCCGCCAGAAATGGTATCAATACCGAGTCGATTGCAAGCATCGTTTCCATCCATAACATCGAGGGAACTCGTTAATCCCAAATTCGAACCAAGCATAGCCAGCGTCTCGTATTCTGGACGGTCGACACGATTCAGATGAATAGGACGCTTTCGGATTTTTTCTCCATCGATTGTTGGTCGGTCAGCAGCTTCACAAGCGATTGGGCAAGGCGCACAGCAAGCAGATTGTTTTGCATCAGGCAAGGATTCGTGCCAATGTTCACCGGACAACTCGTGTGCATCGAGTTTGGTAGTGATGGTGACTGCGGTTCCTTCTGATGGAACTACGCCACCTTGACCGCCACTGACTTTCAATTCCGAGAACGCTGGAATCATGGCATTGGTCGAACTGTAATTGGCAGTCGGCATACGACCGTTTGCTGAAGCATAGATTGGGCCTCTGCTTGTTCCAAATGCATAGAATGGATCACCTGAACGTCGCCTTAACCCCATCTCCTGACGCTGAACTTTGACCGCGGATTTGAGACTGGCTTCACTTGCGAATCGAACCTTCTCTTTGGTCGTGGATTTGACAGTTACCGCTTTGAGATTCTTGAAACCGAATGCAGCACCGGTTCCGCCTCGTCCGGCAGCTCTTCGACCAGCCGTGAGTGGACTTGCAATACGTACGCCATGTTCTCCTGCTGGTCCAATGGAGAGACACTCGCCCATACCTTCGAGCGCTTGCTCAACCTGCCAGGTTGTCATTCCCTGCAACTCCGTTGCCTTGTGTAGTTCCGCATGGCCGTCCACAATCTCAAGTCGACAGAGATGCTCTGAGGCACCCGTGATGAACAACCCATCCCAACCTGCTTGACGAAGGACGTGACCGATGTTTCCTCCAATGTAGGTGTCGATGTAAAGATCGGTAAGAGGAGAGCGTGTGACAACGACAGCACGACCGGATGAGCCGACTGTGCTTGCTTGATATGGGCCCGTCATGAACAGGAGAGGGCTTGTTGGGTGTCGGGCAACGTCAACTCGATCAAGAACAGGATGCTGGAGCAGCATCGCTGCTTCGTAATCGGTGGTATCCCATTCAACGAGCAAGCGCGTTGCAAGGCCTTTACCGCCCATCGACTCAATCAACCAATGGTGTGGAATTTCTTTGGATTCAGCTGTTCCTTTCGTTAAATCAACCCAGAGCACACGTCCGGGGAAACCATCGAAACGCCAATCGAGCAGCATAACATCACCCCATTGTCCGCTTCCAAACACCATTCTGCAGTTCGTAGATCATCGGAACACCTGTTGGCACTTCCAATCCAAGGACTTCTTCCTCACTCAAGCCTTCAAGATGCATGATGATACTTCGAAGAGAGTTTCCATGGGCTGCAACAAAAAGATGCTTCCCTTGCTCATAAGCTGGTAAGAGAACGGATTCAAGGTATGGAATCGTTCGTGCAGCGGTTAATTCAAGACTCTCCCCGTTTGGAGGAGGAACATCGTAAGAGCGGCGCCAAATCTTGACTTGCTCATCTCCAAACTTGTCGCGTGTCACTTGTTTGTTCATGCCTTGAAGATCACCATACATGCGTTCGTTCAATTGCCATGAAACGTAGACTGGAAGAATGTTTGAAACGTCTGCATCTTCATGCATCTGCGACCATTCAACCATTTTTTGCTCGTTTCCGCTCATTTGTTTACCAGAATCAGCGTATTGCAGAACCGGCGTCTTGCCACTGTTGTGTTGACTCAATGCCAGCATAGCCGTCATTTGTGCACGAATCAAGGTCGATGTGTGCACTTCATCGATTTGCACATCGGCCAACTTCTGTCCACCAGCCAGCGCCTCATCGATACCAACTTGCGTCAATGGAACATCAACCCAACCTGTAAACAAGTTCGCAGCATTCCACATCGATTGGCCGTGTCGCATCAAGATGAGTGCGGCCATGAACAACCCAAGGACTGGTGGTGCATCAAGGCTACGACACAGAGAGAACATCTATAGGTCGATGAATGATGGTGAAAATATGAACTTCACAATTGACCAGTGGGACAAAATCAGCGAATGTTTTGTCAACATGTTCCAAGGGTTAGGAAAAGTCGAAAGTTCACCAGAAATCCTGCAATTTTCATCCATTGCGCCATCCGTCCCAACAGGTATCTCGCTTTCAAAAGAAGGTAAAATGGCAGCGAGTATGCCGTTGCACAATCTTGACTCCACCTTTCATCACGTCAATTTTGGGGATCAACTCGAGGCGCTTACTCTAATTGGAGAAGGATTCCACTACACTTACAGAATCCCTAGCGAAATTCTCAGTATGCGGTCGAATTGAACCTAGTAAACCAACTGAACATCGGATGCTGCACTTAGCTCAATCACGCCCGGAGGGCCGCTCCATGTCATCCAATCTGTGTATCCTTCAAGGAGAATCTCATCTGCGTTCTCTTTGGTCACACCATTGGCAGCTTGTGAACCCGTAGAACAGTAAACCTTGGATGCTCCTTCTGTAATGACCTTCAGCATATTGAAAATCATTCCATCTGGGAAATTTCCTTGCTCATTGACTCCGCGAATGTAATCAGCGTGTATCATTTTCACTCCGTCCGCTGCAAAGAATACGTCAACATCGTGACCATCGTTGATGGCTTGTGCTGCACAAGCTATTCCGACAACGCACTTTCTAAGGTCAACGTCTGGGTCTGTTACAATTTTGATGAAGAACTTCTTGCTCATAGGCAGACCAAGTCATTTTCATATTTGACTGATTATGAAACTTCTATTTGAGTCGATTCAGATACTCTTCACCGTAATATTGCCATTGTTCCATTGTCCAGCCATCTGGTAATCCTTCAGGGGGAAGAGGCGGACCGCTATGAACTGGTTGAGGAATTGGCGGTGCTATGAAACCAAACTCTTGCTCCACCGTTGTTTTCTTTCGCATGATTCCAACCATAAGCAAAACGAGGACGAGGATTCCAATTCCAAGACCGATGAGTGTGAAGTTACGATCATCAGTTGTTGAATCTGCAACGAGGTACTTCGACGCATCGTTTGGATACGCATCGGTTTGGTCGGACCATCCATCGCCATCAGAATCCAAACATCCGACGAAATCGAGAGTGGATGTTCCAAACGTTTCAGGACAATCACCTCTTAAGAACTGTCTGTTGTTGTCATTGACATCTATTACACCTTTTCTAAAATCATCTAACGCACTACCAACGTCACCACCATTCTGAACTGTGTTAGCGATGTTCTGTAGAC
>JAYYFM010000080.1:0-5326 GCA_036158745.1 Thermoplasmatota archaeon | reverse complement strand
ACCTCTGATTGACCAGCTCCTACGGTCTCAATCACGACTTTATCCCAGCCAACATGAAGAAGACAAAACGCCATCTCACGAACAACAAGTGGGACAGAGCCACTGGTCTTACGGGTTGCTACAGAACGAACGTATACAGAATCTTTCCTTTCAGCATCATCGACGATTTGCATGCGTACACGATCGCCAAGGAGCGCACCTCCTGAACGTGGAGAGGAAGGATCAACAGCCAGAACTGCAATACGTAAACCATGGTCAACCCATTCATGGAGCATCCGATCAAGAAGACATGATTTCCCAACACCTGGAGGCCCTGTTAGAGCAAGGATGTTCCAATCAGAATCATTTCGTTGGGGCTCTTCAATCTGCAATTCACCGTTTTCAATCGATGATAGCAAGCGAGCAAGTGCGCGACGGTCTCCAGAAGATGCGGCATCAAATCGCTCGTCCAAGGTCTCACCTTCACGCTGATTGGTTCCAATGCCATCCTGCGCCGTGCCCCACGCCCGCATCATCACGCTTTACAGCGGTTGCAATGAATTCGACCATCTCCTCTGAGGTAGTGCCTGGTCCAAACAACGCACGCACACCTGCTTCGAACAAAGGAGGCCAATCGTCCTCAGGAATGATACCTCCTCCAAAGACGATAACATCGCCCATGTCATGCTCACGCAGTGTTTCACAAATACGAGGAAACAAATGACCGTGAGCTCCAGAGAGCGAAGAGAGACCGAGCAAAAGAGCATCTTCATCACGAACCGTTTCGATAATCTGCTCGGGTGTTCGGCGTAATCCTGTGTAAATGACTTCGTGACCAGCATCTCGAAGTGCACGTGCTACGACTTTTGCACCTCGGTCGTGTCCATCAAGCCCGGGCTTTGCAATGACGATACGCAAGGGTTGGTCCATGTCACATCCATTGGACTGATGGTTATGAAAGAGTCGTTCGAATCCATAAATGCACAAAGATTCGGGGATGATATCAAATGTCAGTCCTTTCAACCACTGCCATGCCTTGGGAGGCGGACCCCCCTCACATACAACCCAGCAAAGGCTATCTTAGGGTTCGAAGAGTCAATCGCGCTATCATGGAAACATGGTTTCGTGAAATCTCAACCGTTGACGTTGACACCCTTCCTGAGGAGGGTGGAATCATCTACACAGCATGGCATCCCGGGGGCCTCATCGATCCGATGCTCATGATGGCTGCTCTCCCAGGTGGATTGACGTTTGCAGCGAAATCGACGCTGTTCAAGATTCCAGTCCTCTCTCGAATCATGAAGTGGATTGATGTCCAACCTGTCGAGCGAGAGCAAGATGGTGTCGCCAGCCCAGAAGAGCGAAAAAAGGCCAATTCAAAACTCATCGATACGTTGGCTGAACTTGTTGCAAACGGTGAACGAATTGCCATCTTTCCAGAGGGCCTGAGTCACACCGAATCCTATGCAGTTGAATTGAAAACAGGGGCTGCCCGAATTCTTCTCGAGGCGCATCGCAGAGCCCTTGAAGCAGGCAAACCTACGCCGAACATCGTCCCTATAGGATTGCATTACAGCGATCAACATTCATTCCGAGAACGGGTGAGTTTGCAAATCAATCGACCCCTTGAAGCACCACCATTGCCTCGAGCAGAAGGTGCGCCACAACCGTCCGAGCATGAACTCGCTCAACACGGAGAACAAGCACACGATCGAGCATGGTGCAACGAGGTAACGTCACTTCTACAAACAGAAATCAATCGAACCAGCCATGCTCAAGAGTCATGGGAAGACCGTGAATTGGTGTGGCGTGCACGTCGGATGATTCACACCATTCGAAGCGGTGAAAACGTATCCAAAATCAGCTACGATGAAGCAGTCCTCGGTTCCCGACGTGTTCGTGCAGCGTGGCAATATTTCTCAGTCAACGACCCTGTACGTACAGAAGAAATTGAGACGAAATTCAAGGAACATCACAGAGAGATGGAGCGCATTCAATTGCGTTCATGGGAGTTGCAAGATCGAAGAAAGAAGATATCAAAGAAAGCATTCGTTAAGAATTTGGCATTATGGCTCTGGTCTGCATCATGGATGCTTGGTTTTGTTACTTGGTCTGCCATGATTGCCACAGGCGCACCCTACCTCTTTGTTCGTCTTTTTGTTTCAATGAAGGCGAGTAAACAAGAAAACAAAGCAGGCATTGGATCGATGAAACTTCTCTATTCCATTGGTTTGTATCCGATATGGTGGTTGTTTTGTGCCATCACACTCGGATGGTTCATTGCCTCTGCATCATCACCTCTCCAAGATGTCAATTTGCCGGGATTCATCCTTCCGGTTCTCGCAGCGATTCCGTGGATGCTCGTATCCGTCATCCTTCTGTTTTGGTGGCCGGTATCAGCCCGATTGCATTTGAAACTGTATCAACGACTGAGCAAATCGTGGAAGAACCTACGATTATGGTTTAAACTTCGTAGCGGTCAAATCGAGTGGGACTCACTGATTCAAGCCCATCAAGCTCTCGCCATGGAAATGGCTTCAATCGGAAATGGTTTGATTCTCCCAGGCGATCCTGATTGGCAGGAACCACCTGCAGGAAAAGACGATTGGGAAATGGTGCAATTCAGGCCCGCTAAAGGTTGATGCTTACCGGTTTTTTGAAGGGCAACGAATAAGGGCGTTATGCCCAACCCAGTGTCGGTGAGAAGTCTGTCATCCACGGAACAACGTCTCAATGACCTGCGTGCTCGAAAGGCTCGAAGTGAAGCTGGCGGTGGTCAGGCTCGCATCGATGCTCAACACAATCGAGGAAAGATGACGGCAAGAGAACGCCTCGACATGTTGCTCGATGAAGGTACATTCCAGGAAATCGATGCCCTCGTTGAACATCGATGCCGAGATTTCGACATGGACAAGAACGTCATTCCTGGCGATGGTGTTGTAACCGGTCACGGCAAGATCAACGGACGTGAAGTCTTCGCCTTCGCACAAGATTTCACCGTCTATGGGGGCTCCTTGGGAGAGATGCATGGACTCAAGATTTGCAAGGTTCTCGACATGGCTCTCAAAACAGGTCGTCCTGTCATTGGCCTCAACGACTCAGGTGGTGCACGAATCCAGGAAGGTGTTGCTTCTCTCGGCTCTTATGCTGAAATTTTCTTCCGAAATGTCCGTGCTTCAGGGGTCGTGCCACAAATCAGCGTCATCATGGGTCCTTGTGCAGGCGGCGCGGTGTATAGTCCTGCAATCACAGACTTTGTCATCATGGTCGACAAAACAGCACACATGTTCATCACCGGTCCTGAAGTCATCAAGACCGTTACCAATGAGGTCGTTTCCTTCGAAGATCTCGGTGGAGCGATGACGCACGCCTCGAAATCGGGTGTTTCTCACTTCACTGCAGACAGCGATGATGCAGCCATCCAACTCGCTCGAGATCTCTGTGACATGTTCCCATCGAACAACATGGATCGGGCACCGATGCGTAAGACTTCAGACAGTCCAGACCGCTCTTGTGACGCATTGACCGACTTGATTCCAGAAGACACGAACAAACCGTACGATGTCACAGACGTTGTTCGAGAAGTCCTTGATGATGGAGGCTTTTTGGAAGTTCAAGCAGACTATGCTATGAACATCGTTTGCGGATTTGGCCATCTTGCCGGACACACTGTCGGTGTCGTCGCCAACCAACCCAAAGTCTTGGCAGGATGCCTCGACATTGATGCGAGCGACAAAGCAGCTCGCTTTGTCCGCTTCTGTGATGCCTTCAACATTCCAATCCTTACATTTGAGGACGTTCCTGGATTCTTACCCGGGACCAACCAAGAGTGGGGTGGTATCATTCGGCACGGTGCGAAGTTGTTGTATGCCTATGCAGAGGCGACCGTTCCGAAACTGACCGTTATCCTTCGCAAAGCCTACGGTGGAGCGTACGATGTCATGTCTTCGAAACACATTCGAGGTGATTACAACGTGGCTTGGCCAAGTGCTGAACTTGCCGTCATGGGTGCAGATGGAGCCGTTGAAATCATCCATCGGCGACGCATCAAGAACGCCCGAAACCAAGAACAAGAGCGTGAGCGTTTGGTCCAAGACTTCACTGACACCTTTGCCAATCCATACAAAGCAGCAGCCATGGGTTACATCGATGATGTTATTGAGCCAAGTGAGACCCGTTCTCGACTTTCACGGGCCTTGCTGATGTTGCTTGAAAAGGAAGAAATTCGCCCTGCAAAAAAGCACGGAAACATCCCATTGTGAGGCATAAGCATGGCCGACGAAGCAACACGACGAATGGCCGCTCTTGCAGCAGTTCTCAGCCTTGTTGAAACCGGTGATGATGCATCGCAGCGAGGACGTCAACGCGGTGAACCTTGGTCACAAGACCATCGAAGAATGAACATGGGTCGCTCCTCACTCATGCACTATCGAAGCAACAGAAGCCCTTGGAGATAATACGATGACAGAAAAGCGTACAGTCAAGATCAACGGTGAAGAACTCGAAGTTGAGATTACAATCAACGATGATGGAAGTTACAATGCAACGGTCGAAGGTCAAACCTTCACCGTTGAAATTCCAAACGCACAAGCGGCACCACGTGCTCGCCGAGGCGGCGGTTCAAAGAAGAAGAAATCAGGAACTGTCTCGGCGAACATTCCTGGTAAGGTCGTGACGGTCGAAGTCAAAGAAGGCGATGTCGTCAAGGAAGGCCAAGTTATTCTCATTCTCGAAGCGATGAAGATGCAAAACGAGATACAAGCACCGATTGATGGAACGGTCATCACCGTTGCCTGTGAAGAGGGGCAAGCGATCGAAGCCAATGTTCCACTCGTTGTCATCGAACCAGAATCCACTGAAGATGAGGATTGAAAGGCAACACTTCAAGATGTATGAAGGCGAGGTATGTGTATGAGCGACGGACCGGCATGTGATTATCCAGGGTGTGGAGAAGTCGGTGTCATCATCTCGCGACTTTCTCCGGAGGGATACCTCGTCGCTACGGGCAAGAAGGCTTACTCCTTCCGTGAAGCCTATCGCCGTTTTCATTACTGCAACAACCACCATGATGAGCTGATGAACGGGGTCTGGTCTCGTGTTCGAAAGCCGGACGACAAAAGCGATGGCCATGTCGCACCTACCGCCATTTGAGATTCATTTCACAGGCGTAGTGGTGATATACCTCCAGTGTCTGGTATGCATATGTTCGTCGCCAGCAACAAGACTTCATCGAAAGCAACCTCCGTTCTTTTGACCCTAATGATGGTTCTTTCATCACTTTTGGTCGTTCTTTCTCCAACGGCTCATGCCGTCGGACCCAACCAGAGCGACATGGGCATGGCTTCTG
>JAYYFM010000079.1:0-5403 GCA_036158745.1 Thermoplasmatota archaeon | reverse complement strand
CTATCAGACTCCAGAAGGGCTGGACAACGTTCTCGTGCTGCTTCCGTGTTCGGACAGGAAACCGTATCGTCTGTCAAAATCGCATCGGAAATTCATCGATGCCATTGGTAGCAATGCGTGTCATGAGGTCATGGTCACCTCGCCACTCGGCCTTGTTCCTCGTGATCTCGAAGATGTCTGGCCAGCAGGTTTCTACGACATTCCTGTAACGGGTGATTGGAAGCAAGATGAACGAGATCGTGTACAAGGCATGGTTGAATCTCTTGTGAAACGCCACAATTATTCGTGCATCGTCAACCACAGTGGCCTACTTCTCGAAGTTGAAGGAATCGAGGTTATCGAAACGCGTCAAGGTGAATCGTCTGCCTCACGTGGAGCGTTGCAACGTCTTACCGATGCAGTCCTCCATTGCAAGCAAGCGATTGAGTTACGTCGTCGAAAAGGTGAGTCGATCAATCTAGATCGATTCAAGAGCATATCGAGGTATCTTTACGGCAGTGATGCATGGTTGAACGATTGCCGAATTCGAGGAAAACCTCCGCGTTGGAGAATTGAAAAGGACGGCAAGCAGATCGCTCTTTGGTTGTTCGATCGAGCAGGATTTTCGTTCAGTAAGGACGCGATTCCATTGTTATCAGAATTGAACATCCTTCCAACGGTAACGCTTCGTTCTGAAATCAAATGGAAAGGCGACCTACACCTCGGTATCATCGATTCATTTGACCAAAGCATTCGACTTGGCCAGGATGTCTTGGTGCTGCAGGACGGTGAAGCAGTTGGTTCTGCACGAGCCCTCGCCCCCGGCTGGGAATGGGCTGGAACGCCTGGTCGTTTAGCAAAAATGCATCAAAAGCGATGATCTATTGAAGCGATGTGGTTAAGAAGGGCAAGCAGGTCGCAAGACTGCTCCGAGTGGTCCATATGGCACGAATGTATTCATCTCGAAAAGGAAAAAGCGGTTCTTCCAAGCCGTTCATGACAGAGGCATCAGCCTGGTCCAACACCGACGCTAAGGAAGTAGAGTCCCTTGTCGTCAAGTATGCAAAAGAGGGCATGAGCACCTCTCAAATCGGTATTGTTCTTCGTGACAAGCACGCAGTACCGAACGCTCGCCTCGTCCTTGGAAAGCGCATTGGAGCCGTTCTCGCTGAGAACGACCTTGGTGGTACATATCCAGAAGATCTGATGAACCTCATGCGACAAGCTGTGGCTATCATCGACCACCTCACAACCAATCACCGAGACATTCACAACAAGCGTTCCCTTGAATTGACGGAAGCAAAGATTCGCCGCCTTGGTAACTACTACAAGGCAGAAGGTAAGCTCTCAGCTGATTGGAAGTACAAGCGCGACCAACTCCGACTCATCGTCGAGTGATTGGGAGCATTCATTTGTCCCGAGGTCAAGGGCCTCATGAGACGGACATGAACGACCTGCGCAGAGCACCTTTGTTTGCATCCCTTAACGATGCCATAGATGATGCAGTTGCTTTCCTTCAATCCGATTCGTTGCTTCTCGTAACCACAGCTGATTTGGCTTCCGTACTTGGTCTCGGTTTTCTGGAATCTGCGCTCCTCGATCGGGGCATTTCGTATTCACGGCGAATCCTTCCGCCAAATTCACACATTCCACCGGATGAAGTCGATTTGATACCAAAGCAATCTGGCGTTCATGTTCTCTTTATCGATCCTTGGAACCGTGTCGAAACGAGCATGGAAAATGCCTTGATCATTGCTCCAAAGCCTGTTGAAGTTGAATTTCAAAACTCATCAGCATCGAGGAGAGGCCGAGTCGATGCTGTCTTGCAATGTGCCGTTATTGCTTCCGTGCTCGCTGCCAATGGTTCTCGAACGAAGCGCTGCCGTCCTTACGCCGGATGCGGTCAATGGATGATGGAAAGCCTCGACACGACCATCGATCCAATTCACACCATTGTGCGAGATTTTCTACGTGACGAAGGAACGATTCAGGTCTTACCTTTACCAGAGATTCCCGATGCAAGTGTCGACATGATACCTCTTGCATCACCACGCCGGCTGAAACGGCTGCAGAAACTCTGGATGGAAATGGACGCACCAACACGAGCCCAGGCACTGTCTGAATTCTCCTTGCCTTTGCTTTCAAGCGAAGGGCTCTCAACCGCACGTCTTGAGGAATTGATTTGGAAACGAATGCGAATTCCAAATGAGTCAACGGATTTGGCCACTTCCTTGTACAGATTGACAAAAGCGTGGCCAGAACAAGCCGATGCATCTGTCCTTCACGCAGGACGATTGGTTGATGAAATCCTCAAAACGGGACGACTAGCAGCATCGACGGATTGAAACACCAAAAGGTGCTGGGATTATCATGGCGATTGAACGATTACTCACAGGTAGCATCCGAGAACGTGTTCAGGATTTGATGTCCACGGAAGATTTGATTATCGAATCGTTCAAGGACATCGTTAAGGATGAACTCAAGGCTCACATCCGAAACAAGATCGAAGAAGACCCAGATCTTCACGCCGAAATCAAAGAAGCGGTTGCTTATTACTTCCATCAGAAGGCACGTTCCGTCTATGCTGAACTCAAGGCAACTCGTGCTGCGACTCGACTCGGTCTTCGACTTTTGCCCGATGAATTGCAAGGTGAAGTTGGTGAAGCTTTGATTGGCCTGTTTGAAAAGGAACTTGGAACACTTTTGGACAAGGCGCTTTGAGCGAAAATCCAACGAAGTCTTGCCCAAAAAAGCGTTGATGTTATACGCCTCGTTCTCGACCGAGCAATGTGGAGAGAATGCGAGGTCGAGTCTTCTTTCTGTTAAGTTGCTTTATGCTCTCTCTCTTTGCACCGTACTCTCCATTGAGTACAACAGCACGCGCAGAAGATACCAAAGTGTGTTGTGATGCGACAGAAATCGACCTCTATCTCCTCGGTGACTCTGACCAAACACTCTCTCCGTTCACCGATCTGTTTTCTGAAACCTCCTCATCGGCATCGTTTGAAACAGCGATCACATCCTCCGAGCAAATTGGTAAGTGGAGTCTCGAATCCGCATGGCCTGGTACTGTGCCCGAATCCACTTGGACGGTTGAGATGGATTACACCATCTCCGATGCTGGTGGTGCCAACGTCAACATGTCTGCTACGGTGACAATCGGTGGCTCTTCGTTTACTGCTTTCCTCGGTACTGCTGAGTCTTTGTTCGTGCCTCAAGGTTCTGGAACACTTTCCATCGATGTACCAGTCGAACAGGTACAAGTGAGTGGTACTTCTGAAATTTCTGTAAGTGTTAGTGCACGAAACTTCGTATTCACAGTCCCTGCATCGGGGGCAAAAGTGGAATTTTTCTGGGGCAGTGAAGAACATGATTCCAAACTTACCGCGGAATTACCGATTGTCGATCTCACACTTGACGAACCCGAGGTCGAGGGCGATTTGGTCTACTTCGCTGCCCGTATCGAGTCACCTTTCGGGATGGAAGCACTTGTCTTTTCAAAATCCATTTCCTTGAGTGTGAATGGCGTTGAATTAACGGTTGACCCTACAGAGGTTCTCGAAGGCGAAGCCATCCTCGTTATATGGACCTGGGATGGTGCTGCAGGTGGCATTGAAACCGTTGGTGTATCTCTTTCCTACGAGATTCAAGCAGGCCTTATCTTGACGGGTTCTACGAACTTTGAGATCGAGACGTTTGACGGCTCAGGCGATGGAGGAGGTTATTATCCCCTCAACGAACCATTGCGAACCAACGGCAAAGGTTCGCCACTCGATGTTTCAATCACGATGGAGCTCGAGTCTGAGGATGGTGGCCTTCGGTTAGCTCAGACTACGATTTTGACCATCGAAGGGGAGATGGCATTCTGGATGCGATGGGGATTGGACCATCTTGGTGACGAAACCATCCCACTGTCCAATGTACTGAAGAATTTCGACGGTGGGAATGTTAACGATGACGAGCGTGGAAGTCGTGTTATTGAGAATGCTGAAATCAGTCAATTCGAGAACTTCATGAGTTCGTATTACATCACATACTTCCAGTTTGGTCTCGGTTTAGAATCGGAGGAGATTGTGGGTGATCTCTCCGATGCACAGACCTTTGCCATTACACTGGATTTGATGGGTGAAAACCGTGTCCGTAATGCACCAGTTAAGTTGAGGATTGATTCCCTCACACCGATTGTTTCCGGCTCGGAATACCGCATCCTTGACAGTGCGTTTATGACCTCACAACCTTCACCGTTGTGGTCATCGTATGATTTGTTCATCAACATAAAATCGAGTGGATTTTCCTCGTTCACCAACATGGATGTCTTGCAAAACGATGACATCGAAGTGACCTATCTTCGATTCCCTTGGGGAGAATCAGCCACAATTTCGGTTCAAGGTTTGACACAGTCCGATGACTACCGGATCGAATCTAGGCCAACAACATCCATTCTTCATGCACCTCTCAGTTTAACCGTGATTATGACAATCATGCTCGCAGGAGGTCTTTTTGTGGCCTTTCGAATGGTGAGAAATCGATCCAAATACCCGATTATGATCGAAATGATTCTGGTTCCAATCGTGTTTTTGTTGCTCTTCTTCGCATTCGAAGCGGTCTACATTTTGGGCTCAAGCGGTGGAATCGTTCTCATATGGTGGGCGACTGCCGTCATTTCACCTCGTACTGGCCCTCCGGGCGGAGCGAATGCAAAACCGCAGATTGTTGTTGAAAACTTCCCTACAATCGCATGTCCTCAATGTCAGACCTCAAACCCAGTTACCTCCGATTTGCGCCCAATTCGGATACAATGTACTGGTTGCGACCGCATCATCAAAATCGTCGCTTAGGGTCAAAACCCTCTTGAACGGTCACGTTCAGCAGGGAACATGAGCGAAACTGTTGCTGATTTGGAACTCGATGATGAACACGTAACTATTGGTTTGGACGATACAATCGTAGAAGGATGCAAGCGTCTTGTAAGCATTCCATCAGGGATTCTCATCGTTTTAGACGATGATGACCAAGTCAAGGGTGTTATTGGCCAGCGACAAATGCTGAAAGCCATCGGTAACGGTGTTGATGTCAACGAGACAACATGCAAGGAAGTCATGGAAATGGATGTTCTCAAGGTGTCCATGTCCGATGCCATTCCAGACGTCATCAAGTCTGTCAACGAACGCATGCCACAAGCTGTCGTCGCCGTTGATGAGAATGGTGCATTTGAGGGCTACTTCTCTCCTGACGATTACCGTCAAGCACAAACAATCCTCTCGTCGAATCCTTCCCTGGGATCGCTTTGAGTGTTCTCGCTGCTCAGTCAAAACCGGTTGTGATGATTTGGACATTAATGTCGAAGAATTAATCGCAGGTTTGTTTTTTCTCGCCTATGTTGTGTATGGCCCATTGGTCAAAGGTGGCTTTTGGAAACAAAAT
>JAYYFM010000078.1:0-5568 GCA_036158745.1 Thermoplasmatota archaeon | reverse complement strand
CCTTCCAGTCATGCTGGTTGGTCTACCTGTGATTCTTTTGGTTGAATTCATCCTTATTCGGCAACGCGTCTTAATTCGAATCATGAGCCTTGTCGAGCGAACGATGCACTGGCAAATCATCCACATCCCTCAAGCCCACCGTGGCAATCCTGCACAGGAGCGGAATTACACTGAATTTTCACAGCACATCGAGCACTTCCACAGAGTACCGCGTGGCGTATTTTTGGGATTATTCGCCTATTTGATTGTCCACTGGATCTTCAAGTTGGATAACTTCGGAACAGAAATCATTCTCTCCTCCTTGTTGTATATCGCATTGCTGGCACTGGTCGGTGTACTATCAACAGCGTTTGAAACAGACCTTGTCTTTGTTGACCCCTCCAAAGGTAGGCTCATACCGATTGATCAGTGGGTTGAATCATTGCTCAAGCCTCTCGTTGGAGTTGGTTTGATTTTCCTTCTCGGTCGAGATTTACTCGAGGAAGCCCGTGGCGGAAATGCCGCCTTATTTGCTGCAACCTTCCTTGCCATCCTCTACGGAGCAGCCATCGTCGGTATTGCCTATCAATGGGGGTATTCGATATGGAGAGGACGAAGGGTCCAACGATCGTTCGAACAACAGGTCATCGAAGCACTTGACCCACTTTCCTACGATTTGACACGAAGCAAAGGTCGTATCGAATTTATTGTTCGAAAACCGATGGCAGAGCGGCTTCAGGAAATTGAAGAAATTCACACCGGGCAACTAACCTTCGAGGACCTCGAATCGATGCCAAGTAGTGCTCCAAAAGAAGCACCAGAGAACCCTCTCTAATCTTCGATGAGTTCAGCATCTACGGTTGTAGAAATCAACATTTTTGGATGATCGATTCGGCTCGATCGAACGAGATATCCAATTCCGAGGGCACTTAGAAGAACGAACAAGAAGAAGAAACTTGCAGCCCCGAAGTGATCAGAAAACAAATCTCCGAGAGCGGAGAAGAATCCTCCGTCTGCATCATCTGTGACAACTTCCTTTGGCTGAATCAATGCTGCAACGGCTTGTTGGTCGTATACTGGTCGTGTGAAGGTGAGCATGCCGTCGTACTCGGAATCGTATGCATCTGAAGGAGCGGCAGGGTCGAGGTCCGAGTAGAAATCAGGTCGTTGCTCAATGGAAATGTCGACAGGTTCGCTCAAATCCAACGTGAGTGTTACATCAACCGTGTAGGGAATCCGAGATTCAAAGAACTCAGGGTCATTGAGGATACCTAGGAACGTGAAGGCTTGACCGGTGATATCGAAATGTGCCCATGAATTCCAGTGCGATGATTCAACATCGAGGTCGCAAATCCAAGCGTCCGAAACTCGTGTGCATGCTCCTTGTGCATCGTTGCTTCCATCTTCTCCGAGGTCGATTTCAAGTTGCAGAGCACCGCCTTGTGCGGTATCCAAATCAAATTCTGTTGGTACGAACCGAGCCTCCATTTGAGTTGTACCATTTGGAATCCAAACGTAATGAGAGTCTTCGGTGTAATACACAGCACCTGTAGCACCGTTGTTGAAATGATTCCAATCGCCCTTCCAACTATGACTCACTCGGTCTGTATTGACAGGGATGGATACTTCAACCATCATGGATTCGTATATCGCCCATGCATCCCAAACTGTGTATTCAGGGTGATCAACAAAACCATCGCCATCTTGGTCGCGCATGAGTTGAAGCGTTCGTGCCAATGCCATAGCTGCATCAACATCGGTCAACCCGTGACCAACTCTCCAATCGTGGCATTCACCAGTTGCCGAACGATAACATTCTTCCGGAATATCGTTGCATGAATCTTCACTGTTGCCGTCTTCGCACGCGTTCGCCATTCCTTCGTAGCGAGCCGTTAATTCGAGGATCAACTCGAGTTCGTGAACTCGTGAATAGTTGGCTGTATCCCAATCTTCGAATTGTCCGTATGCGGCAGTGCCTTCACCACCGACGAGGCTGTCGCCTTCATCGTGATCTTCGCGATGATAATCTGCAACACCCAGGGATGGAGCGATATCGAGAATGACACCAGCCATGCCCCCAACGTGAGGCGTTGCCATGGACGTCCCTGAAATAGCCATGTAGTACAAGTCACCCTGTGTTCGAGTGCTTGCATCGATGGCGGTTCCACGAGGGGCTGTCGCCCAAATGTCACGCCCAGGTGCACCGACATCGGGCCACGTGTGCTGTTGATTCATACAACCCCTCGAAGAAAACGAAGTGATCTGTGTCCCGTCATGTGTTAGAGCGGCAACGGAGATTGCGGAAGGTGTGTTGGCGTACACGTTTGTTCGCAAATCTCCACCACATTCGCCTCCACCACCGGAGCCACCTGAATTGGAAGCTGCAAAGATAACCGCAACACCGTTTTCGAAGGTGAGTCTGTCTGTGATTGTAGCAATAGCACCGTTCGGATCGTAATCTCCATCTGTGCCCCATGAATTGGATACGACTCGAATGTGATACGGGTTTTGCGATGGAATTGAGTGTTCAAACGTCCACTCGAGACCCTGTTCCGCAGCAAAGATAGAGGCGCCATCGCCCGTTCCTAATGCGACCATTTGGCCACCCTTTGCAACGCCTGCCCTTCGTCCAGCAGATGCGTCACCGTTTCCTGCAATGGTTCCACCCACGTGTGTTCCGTGTCCAGAGGATGTGTCGGAGTTTCGAGTTTCTGTCCAAACACCATTCCATTTTGCAGAGTAGATAACCTTCTCACCAGTCCAAGGTTCAAGGTAATCGAAGTCTGGGTGACCTGCATCGACACCAGTATCGAGGTCGACAATAGCGGTCCCATCTCCGTCCCACTCTGTAAAGGCATTGTCCGTTTCAAACTGTACATTTCCGTTGACATCGATGATGGCTCGATGCCATGCATCTGTTGCCCGAACGATATGTGTGGTTTCGTGCATCATAAGGGAGGGGTCGGTTGGATCGCCACCCCAATCTGGTGGCAAGTAAAAGAAATCCAATTCACGATTCAACTCAAGGTATTCGACTCGTTCCCAGTTCGAAAGTTTTCGTAAGACGTCCGCAGGGGCTTCAATTAATCCACCATCAATCAATTTCGCTTCATGGAGGTGCGTTGCACCAAGTTTAGAGAAGTAAGCCAAATCGGCGTCGGTCACGGGTGAGTGGAGTTGGAAGATGACCTCAAAGGATTCGTCAACGTCTTGTGTCGACTGCAAGGCAGATTCGAGAGCCGCATCCATTTTACTGACGTCACCGTATGGATTTGTACCCTGTACAAGAGGGGACGTCAGTGAAAGCAGGAATACCAATTGAAGGAAAAAAACCAAATGGATTTTCTTGCGTTGCATTTTGGCCATATTCAACCGACGAGAAGGCACTTCAAATGTGTTTGCACTTACTGTGAAAGCCAAGGAATGTCATCTGGAATCTCTGCGAATATGTTTGCTGGGAGGGCGGTTTTGATTTTCGATACAGAACCAAGCTTTTCTGCAGTTTGAGTTTGCCAATCGACAAATTCCTCGAATGATCCCATGCTCAAGATTGGATTGTGCTCACGATTCCATCCGAGTGTTTGCAACTCTGTCCCTGGTGGTTCATGACCACTGCAAACAAGTACGTCATCGGGCAATGCAGAGAGCGACTGTATTGAAATCCAGTGTTCGAGAAGACGACCACTAGGCAGGTCATCACGTCCAACACCAGCATCACCATTGAACAAAAAGTCACCAGTGAAAATATGACCATCGATGCAAATAATCACAGAATCTTGTGTGTGCCCGGGAACATGGAGAAATGTGTATTCCACGCCAGCAATGGTGATGGAGGAATCCTCGTCGATGTAATCCGTTACACCAAGTGAGGCAGTATCTTTCCACATGTAAAACGGAATATTGCGGTCCTTGGAGAGCGTAAAGCAAGCGGTGATGTGATCAGCATGCGTATGTGTTGCCATGCATGCTACAAGATTGAGGCCTCCTTCTGCAAGCACCGTTTCATAATGCTCAATGTAATCATACACGGGGTCGATTAGAACGGCTTCACCGTTGTTTGCGACAAGATATGTGCAAGCCCAACCCTCTGGACGAATGTCTTCTACGTGCATGATTCAACGATGGCAAAGTCCTACTTCAACCCATTCCAAAAAAGACGAGGCTTCATGAAGGGAGAAGTCAAGGAGTGACCATGCACCCGAGAACCGTCGTCTATCTCGAACACGACGGAAAACTTCTGCTGGTGGATGAGAGTGGTAACGGGCCAAAAGATTGCATCATGGGCCGGAACACGAACGAGGTTTGGCTTCGCTTCCCAACACTTGAGGAAGTTGAACATCTTGGAATAGCATGGACAGCTGGTCGAGAAACCGATCTTCGTTTTGGCAATGAGACATACACAGTCCTTCACGGAGAACCAGAAATTGACTGGCCGGAGCATTGGACCTGGAAAGACAAAGTCGTCTCCGACAACGCTGTTCACCCAGTAGCCCGAGAAGCAGTCTACCGTTCACTTCATCGTCTCGTCTCAAAGGTCATAATTCGCAACGACAAGAACGAGATACTCATGGCGAAGGTCGAGAGAGGGTTCTTCAAAGGATACTGGGGGTTGCCAGGAGGCTACATGAATCACAGTGAAGAACCCGCAGAGGGATGCGTCCGAGAAACACAGGAAGAGTTAGGAATTCTCATTGAACTCGAAAATCGTAAACCTGTTATCACACAAAGATCGTTCTTCAGAGACGGTGTATCGTTTGTCAGTTTCACATATTGTGGACGATGGAACGGATTGATTGAGGAATTGAAATTGAAGCAAGGTGAAATCGAGGCTGCTGCATGGTTCAGTCTGAATGATGCCATTGAAAATGCTGCTTCTGAATTTGACAGATTGGCACTGGAAACGCTTCAGGATTGAACAAGGTCTTTTGCGGCTTGCAATGCATTGCCTAGGCCGCTTGCATCCGAACCCCACCCTTGCGCCATGGTTGGACGACCACCACCGCCACCCTTGATGTTTGGAATGATGGAGCGAAGCAAATCTACTGCGTTGTAGCGTTCTGCCGCAATCGTATTCTCTGTGCATGCAACCATGAGTTTACCGCCGCCTTCCTTGGAACCTAGCACAGCAAGTGTTGGAGTTGCAGCGTCACGCGTGAGTTCTTGTAACATCGAAGTCAACTGTTTCAAGTTCCCTTCAACTTCCATGATGACGACACGAACGCCGTCAATGGTCATTGAATCATCGCCACCTCCCGAGGTTCGAAGTCGAACAATTTCTGCCTCGAGCTGTTCAATACGCTTACGTTGCTCTTTCCACTCGGTGAAGAAGCGTTCAGCCGTTTTTGGAAGGTCTTCTGAAGAGACAGCAAATGTTTGCGATGTTACTCGGAGCAATTCGTCTTGTTCGCGAGCAAACTTGAGCGCAGACTCACCTGCTACGATATGGAGACGCTCGACACCGTCTTGTACCGCAGTGGAGCGTACAACGCGTATCGAACCGATCTGACCAGGCTCGTCATGGTGTGTTCCACCACAAGCCTGTACATCGTGGTCAGAGATGCGGAGCACGCGAATTTCGTTGCCTTTTGG
>JAYYFM010000077.1:0-5606 GCA_036158745.1 Thermoplasmatota archaeon | reverse complement strand
CCCCGTCGTTGTCCGAATCAGCAGTCTCCGAGGCATCGTTCGGGAACGCATCAGCGTTGTCACCAACACCGTCTAGGTCGGAGTCAACAGTTTCAGTTGGGTCGTTTGGGAAGGCATCGGCATTGTCGCCGACACCGTCGTTGTCGCTGTCAAGCCATTCGTTGGCATCGTTGGGGAATGCATCAGGGTTGTTCCCAGAAGCGTTGTCTCCGTATCCGTCACCATCGCTGTCCGTTGTTTGTGTGTTGTCATCATCGAAGGCATCTGCGTTGTCACCAACACCGTCGTTATCGGAATCAGCCCACTCGTTGGAATCGTTTGGGAAGGCGTCGGACTGATCTCCGTAGCCGTCACCATCTGCGTCGTAATCAATGATCTCGACCGAGTTCGAAGACGTGACCTTTGCACCCAAATCGGTTCCATCGCTCGGTGTAATGGTCAGTGTCCAAATGTCGCCAATCGATGTAGCACCTTGATTCAAGAGGTTGATATCGTTGTGTTGAGCAACTTCAACGCCACCTTTCAACCATCGAATTTGGGTACCAGATTCAGCATCACCATCGGCGTCGTTGAAATCATAGTTTGCAAAGAGGTCCGTGTCATAATATGCTTGCGTAATTGCTGTTGGTGAACCAGGCATGTCACTGATGTAGACGTTCGATGCAGTTGGTGCTGTGTTCGATGGACCTGCTTCAGGGATTGTTAAGGAAGAGGATGTCCACGCATCGCCTGAGGTACCACTGTTTCCGTTTGCGGTAAGAACTGCGATGTCAACGCTGGTTGACCCGCTTCCAGTTGTCGGAGCAGTCCAATCAAAGGACCATGAACGGTAGGAACTGGTCGTATGGGTGGCAGATTGGCCGGAACTATCGATTTTGACCGACATGATCCCAACACCTGGTGTTGAGAGCGTTCCTTTGTCGACCACGACATTGAATCCGCCGTTGCTTCCAGAGACTCCTCCAGACACAGAAATCTGGATGTTGTAGGTTTGGCCAGCGGTGTAGGTGGAAGGGAAGTTTTCGCTCAGCGTTGGCGAACTGCCGCTGTAATGGCACGAGCATCCACTTCCTGCCCGGTTGTGGATGCCGCTTGAGCTGCTTTCCATGGCGGGAAGCGTGAGGACCATGAAGGCGGTAATGACGACCAAGAGCGTTCGTGTGAGGAAGTTCATATCTCAGCGCCATATTGTGTTGGTATAAGTAAACTGGTACATTGTTTTAACAGAAAATCATCAAATTTTCGAATATTTGCAATAGTCACAAGCCGCGTCGCGATTAAATAGGGGAGTTTGGTCGGAGGGATGCCTACGTTCGTATGGAAGGAGTTGAGACACAATGCCAAAGCCATGGACTTCGAAGCTGATCATCAAGCAACTCGGTGTACAAAAGTGCAATGGAAGTCTCGACGCCGCAGTCGAAAATTTGACCCTTGAGCAAGCAATGAACGTTGCTCGTGAGAAGGCAGATCTCGGCCACCTGACCGGAGCCGATCTCAAGGCACAGACCCGAGAAGTCATCGGAACCTGTGTCTCAATGAGAGTCAAGGTCGAAGGTCATTGGGCTAACGAAGCCCTCGAAATCATTAGCAAAGGAGAATGGGACGAGCGCTTTAATTGAACAAACATCACGAACCGCAGGAGAGGTGAAAGCCTCGCTGACTGCAGAGGTGAGACGATATGGAAGAAAACATCAACAACGCCATCAAGCAAGCCATCGAAGACGCGCCAGAGCGCAAATTCGTACAATCGGTTGACATTGCCTTCACCATCAAGGATGTCGATTTGAAGAACCCAACCAACCGTATCAAGGAAGAAATCCGTCTTCCTTCTGGTCGTGGCCGAGAAGTCAAGGTCGCTATGTTCGCCGCTGGTGAAGCAGCAACTCGTGCTCGTGACGCTGGAATCCACGTCATCACGCCTCCAGAAATCGAAGAACTTGGTGGAAACAAAGGGAAGGCAAAGAAGATTGCCAACCAATTCGATTTCTTCCTCTCCGAAGTCCCTCACATGGGATTGATCGGTCGTTACCTCGGTACCGTTCTCGGGCCACGAGGAAAGATGCCTCGTCCAGTTCCTCCTACCCTCGACCCAGGTGTTCTCGCAACAGGTCTACGTACTACTGTAGTCGTCAAGTCCGGAGACAAGATGACGTTCCACGCTGTTATTGGAACCATTGACCAGTCGCAAGAAGACCTCCTTGCCAACGCTATGGAAGTCTACAACCGTGTTGTCGGACGTCTTGAGCGTGGTGCAGGCAACATTCGTTCCCTCTTCGTCAAAACGACGATGGGACCAGCAACCCGAGTCGAGGTGATCGTTTGATTCCAAAGGTTATGTCTTGGAAGCGTGACACTGTTGAGGACCTCCTTAACATCATCAACAGCGGAGAAACCCTCGCTGTTATCGACATTCACGGTGTCCCTGCTGATACCATGATTGGCATGCGTGCCGGCCTACGTGAGAACATGGCTATCCGTGTTGCGAAGAAGCGTTTGATGCGTCTTGCTTGGGAACAAGCCGGCAAAGACCTAGACGTTCTTGAGGAGCTTTTAGATGGCGCTGTACAACCAGCCGTCGTATCAACCTCAGCATACAACTCTTTCGAAGTCTTCTCAGAATTGAAAAAGACCGAAGCTGGCCGTGCTGCAAAGCCTGGCGACGTTGCTCCAGTCGATATCATCGTCGAGAAGCAAGACACTGGTATGCCGCCTGGTCCAATTGTTGGTGAGTTGAACTCCGTTGGAATCCCGGCGAAGATCATGGGCGGTTCCGTCCACATTCAGAAGAAGCACGTTGCGCTCCAAGCCGGTGAAGTCTTCGAAGGCGACCTTGGTATGCTCCTTGGTCAAATCGGAATCAAGCCAATCGTCACTGGACTGCGTCTTTGCGGTACCTACGAAGATGGCGTTGTTTTCTCACCGTCCACACTCGACATCGACTTCGAGCAATTCGAACAAGATCTCATCGGTATGGCTGCAGGCGGATTCAATCTCGCTTGCAACATCACGTGGTTCACATCACAAACCATGCCAACATTGCTCGCAAAGGCAAGCGGAGAAGCGCTTGCTGTTGCACTTGAGGCAGCAATCACAACCGCTGAAACTCTGCCTCACCTTCTCGGACGAGCCCACCGCAGTGCTATGGGTATTGCAGGCTCGCTTGACTCCTCCGCCCTTGACGACGAACTGGCTGCTATGCTAGGCGCTGCTGCTTCAGCAGCATCCGCTGCAGCCACCGTCGAGAGTGCGTCTGATGCCCCAGCCGAGGCAGAGGAGGAAGAAGAGGAAGAGGAAGAAGAGGGCGGCTTTGCCGGTCTTGGAGATCTCTTCGGCTGAAACAAACACAAAACATTGAGGTGAAATGAAATGGAATACGTTTATGCTGCTATGCTACTGCACGCTGCTGAGAAAGAAATGACCGAAGACAACATCACAGCCGTTCTCAAGGCTGCTGGTGTAGATGTTGACGCATCCCGAGTAAAGGCACTTGTTGCTTCGCTCGCTGGTGTCGACATCGCTGAAGCAATGACCCAAGCCGTCGCTGCTCCTGCCGCTGCTGCAGCTCCTGCTGCTGCTGGCGGTGACGCCCCTGCCGCTGCCGAAGAGGAAGAGGAAGAGGAAGAAGAGGAAGCTGGCGGTTTCGAAGGTCTTGGCTCTCTCTTTGGTTGAGTTCAAACCCAGAAACACATCGCTCTCGATCGTTGGTGCCGAAGGCATCATCCGATTCCAAAGCGTTGCGTGAACTCAACCTGTGGAGGTCATCTCATCCTTGGATGAGATTCGCGCAGCGTAACACCAGCATCGCATGGTTCTTGCCATAGTGATGGGTACGATGGACATGGTGCGAAGAAACAGTCTCGATATCGAGCTCAGTGTCGCTCCTGTCGATTGCATCCGATCGCTCCGAAAACTCTGTGAAGAAAAAAACTGGTCTCTTGAACGACATGAGGGCGCACGCCTTGTCGATCGTTTTGCCATCATCATGCCGATGGCTCAATCCGCACGAACGCTTGGATTGAAAGTCCTCGATGGGCCATTGATGGGACTTGAATTAACATCATGGTCCGAAGTTCGAGGTTCAGCAGGAGCCGTCCATATCTGTTCATGGATTCTTCCTGGTGGTCCTCAACATCCAAAGATTCAGCATTTGCTGCAACATTGGGTTGCCAATCTCCCAAGATGTCCATGGCGATGGACGTTTGGAGAGCGATCTAAGATTGGATTCCTCCTTCCAACATGGAAGAAATCACGTCGCTCCTTTGAAGCACTTGGCTTCAATACGGAAAAAAACGCATGGCCATACGTTCCAACCTCAGAATGGATGAATCAAAATGAAGAAGAATAATCCACCGAAATACATAGAGGGTTCCACCTCTTCGGACACAACAGGAGGAGAATCGTATGGGCTTCATGGATGATATCAAAGAAGACCAATTGATGCAGATTCAGGCGCTATGTGTCGTCTTTTTCCTGCTTGCATTCCCTTCGTACTTCTTCCTCAAAGCTGCAGCAACAGACGACCCATCTGGGATGGGTGGAGTTGGTACATACACTGTCACTCCTGACTTTTCAGAAATTGAATTTGCAAGTGGTGAAGAACTGATTCAAGATGGAACACCATTGACTCTCGAACTCAATACTGATTCGGTTGATGCTGCTGGCAAGAACATCGTTGGCGTTCTTGTTACGATGTCGTATGGTGAGGATGAGGCGGATGGAGATGGCGCTGGCTGTGGTTTTGGTGTTGCTCCACCGCAATCAGCACCTGACTCGATTTCAGGAATGGCTTCCCATTTGAACTATTCAAACAGTGCAGAGGGGCAGAATCAGGGCGGTAGTGGTTCACATGATGTTTCAACCGTGTGGTATAATTCATCTGTTATTGGCGACAAAATAGAGGGTCTATCAGAATCTCAAATTAATGATGAATTATCGAAGGGAATCGGACTCGGAGATTACAGTATCGAAATTTCAGTTAATGCAAACGCTGGAAGTAGGCCAGGTTGTCAAAACTCAGACTCTGGAGAAACTGTTACCTACACAGTCAAACTCATTGTTCTCGATTACGAAATTACACCTTACATCGAAATTGAAGACATTTGAGGTTAAAACATGTCTCGAAAGCCATTGATTGCATTAGTTCTGCTGATGTTTCTGAGCGGCTGCACTGCTGAAGAACAACTCATCGATGAGGGAGGGATTGAGGCTCCTCTTGCTACAGCTTTCCCAAATTGGTCATCGACAGCTCACGATTCGAATGAAATGAACAATTCAATGTTTGAGAACGAATCGTACGTTGCTTACTTTTCTGCTCCGTGGTGCAATCATTGTGAAACCTCATTGGATGCTTACGATCAAGTCCTTCCTGAAGGTAAGATGATGATTTTCTCTTTCGAAACGGATGAAGATTACAGGGATATGAACGCGTGGCACAACAAGACTGAAACCAATCTCAATCGCACGATTGACCGTCCATTCATGTTGAATCCGCCGCTCGCTCAAGCAGTAGGGATGAACAGCCTCCCATTCGTGTTGTTTGTGAATCCTGATGGATTCGTATATCATGTACAGGTTGGCAAGTTTACGGATCAGGATGCAATTTCCAA
>JAYYFM010000076.1:0-5649 GCA_036158745.1 Thermoplasmatota archaeon | reverse complement strand
TCTGTGGAATCAAGATTTTTATGGGCTCATCAACGGGTGATTTACTGGTCAACGATTCCGATGCATTGCATGAGATTTTTACCAACACAGCCGGCCTCATCGCCGTTCACGCTGAAGATGAAACGCGCATGATTGAGCGAAAGAAGTTGATTGAAGGCCGGACCGATATGGCCGCTCATGCAGAATGGCGTGATGATGAGACGGCATTAATCGCTACAAAGCGTGCCGTAGCCTATGCTCAAGCAACCGGTCATCGCTTGCACATTCTCCACCTCACCTCGGGCATTGAAGCCGACTGGCTCAATGGCATCACGTCGTTGTATGGAAACGGAGAGGATGCACACATTACGACCGAAGCATTGCCACAGCATTTGACCTACGATGAGCGTGATGTAGAACGTCTTGGAACTCGATTGAAAATGAATCCTCCTATCCGTTACCAAAAAGACAAACAACCCCTATGGAATCGACTCCATGATGAAACCATCACGTGCATCGCCACCGATCACGCTCCACACACGCTCGAAACCAAAGCAAAGGGATTCCCTTCTGCTCCAAGTGGAATGCCTGGTGTTGAAACATCACTTCCTGTCATGTTGACACATGCATCAAGAGGCGCATGTACCATCGAACAAGTTGTCAAGTGGATGTCGTTCAATGTAGCAGAATGCTATGGTATGATTGGAAAGGGCCGTCTTGAGGAAGGATACGATGGCGACATTACTCTTGTCGATATGACAACAGAACGCATGGTCGATGATGCCAATACGTGGACCACCGTTGGCTGGAGTCCATTCCATGGCATGAAGCTCGTGGGATGGCCAACCCTTACCGTCGTTGGTGGCGTCCCGGTGTTTGAACGAAACGATGCAACGGGGCCGAAAGGTTCGATTCTGGTCGAAGAAGGTGAAACAGGCTCGCCCCTCATCATGACCCCTTGGAATTAAACAAAATTGAGAAATTTTGTAACCGTCATTAAATACTTGATGAAAAATTTCTCACTGGGAAACATGAGTAGCATGGAAGAACAATTGGGACAAGGATACCAACAAATGATGATTGGATTGATTATTTTCATCTCGGGTGCAATCTGGGGTGGAATGGTCGCAACCGATGGCATGGTCGCAGAAGACATCTACTGGCCAGCGGTGATGATGCTATCAGGAGCGATGATCACCTTGCTAGGAACAACCTTCGGAACGGGACATGAGGATGACCGTAGCAACGACTTGAACGATGCCATCATGGAATTGACCGAGCGCATCAACAAGCTTGTTGGTTCATCAAGTTCGGATGATGCATCCGATGAATCAGAGTGAGTAAATCGCTCCGTACTTTTCCTCAACGTACCTGAGGAACGGTTCGCTCGAGGGAGGAGAGCCTGTCGCCTCTTCAATCAAATCGGCAGGTAGGAGAGCACTTCCTCGCTTGTGGACTCGCTCTCGCAACCATGCGAGCATCGACGACCAATCGCCTGATGCAATCGAATCTTGAATCGAGCCGAGATCGTCGCTCATCGCTTCCAGTAATTGTGCAGCATACAGATTTCCGAGCGTGTAGGTTGGGAAGTAGCCAAAGGCAGCCATCGACCAGTGTATATCCTGCAAGCAACCCAAGTCATCGGAGGGGACAGTGAGTCCGAACCAATCAGAAATCATTGAATTCCAGAGATTAGGCAGTTGCTCAAGCGGATAGTTCTCGTTGAAGATTTTCTTTTCGATCTCATACCGCAACATGACGTGGAGATTGTAGGTCACCTCATCTGCTTCAACACGGATGAAACCAGGCTCAACTGCGTTTGCAATGCGATTGAGCGTTGAAGAGTCCCATGATGGAGCATCAGGGAACGATTCCTGGAATTCGTCCATGACAACGTTCCAGAATTCTGGTGTTCGACCTATTTGATTCTCCCACAATCGAGATTGTGATTCATGAACGCCAAGGGAGACAGCATCGCCACGTGGTGTAAATCGGTGATCTTCATCCAATCCTTGCTCGTAGAGAGCATGTCCTGTCTCATGCATGACTGCATAGAGGCATGAGAATGGGTCGAGCTCATCGTAACGAGTTGTAAAACGCGTATCTCCTGGCCAAATTCCTGCAGAAAAGGGATGCGTTGAAGCATCCATTCGGCCTGCTGCGAAATCAAAACCCATTCGTTCGCTGACTTTTGTGCAGAATGCTTCCTGCTTCTCCACAGGGAAGGTCAACCCTTCTGGCAATGTTGGGTCAGGGTTTGATTTCTTGGCCTCAAGAATTCGCTTGAGCAGTGGAACGAGTCGATCACGAAGACCTTCAAACAGTGGGTCGTAGTCCTCGACGGTCATACCAGATTCGTATTCATCGAGAAGAGCATCGTACGGTGTCTTCTCATATCCGTAAGCATCGATTTTCTTTCGAGTCAAATCAACAAGGTTTTGCAAATGTGGCAAAAATGCGGCAAAATCAGCATCCTTCCGCGCTTTTTGCCACGCAACCAACGCTTCACTTCGAGCCTGTGCAAATTCTGAAACAAACTCTGCTGAGAGTTTGGTTGCCTTATCGTAACGCTTCCTGAATTCTCGTACGTTGGCTTGCTCGCTCTCATCAAGGTCGTCTCGCTCTTCAAGTCGTCCAAGCAACTCGCCCATTTCAGAATCCGTAACTTTTTCATGAGCCAAAGCAGCTAACCAGGCCATGATTTCACCTCGTGATTTGGCCCCTTTCTCTGGCATCAGGGTTTCTTGGTCCCATCCAAGATGTCCCTGGATGCTCCCGATTCGATGAATGTCTTGTACACGGTTCAAGAAGGATGCTTTGTCGCTCATGTTCTTTGCTCAACATCGGTTCTTCATCAAGACTCGTATCGTACTCTTTGCTCGTTCATAGCCACACATTCAATATGGAGGAGTGTATGGGATACCATGGTCCTTCCCTTCCGTCGAAAAGACAAGGATGAGAAGGTGACTGCGAACGATGAAGACGAAGACATCAACGCTCTTCTTAATGCAGAATCGTTCGAACACTCGCAACCAACGGAGCGGCTTCCGGAACCAACGACCGATGAGGAACGGCTCCATGCTATTTCAGATATGGTCGTTCAAACATGTATGGACATTCGTCGAGGAGAAAACGTCCTCATTGTCTGTGACCCAACAACAGCAGAAATCGGTCAATCCTTGCATATTGCAACACAGAAACGCACCGATCGAGTTCTCCTCATCGTCATGCCAAAATCTCGTCATCATGGGGAGGAGCCACCATCACCTGTTGCAGCATTGATGCGACAACAACAAGTCGTTATTGCAGCGACGAAGTATTCCCTTACCCACACAAGAGCTGCACGTCAAGCATTGAAGGATGGTGCTCGAATTGCTACAATGCCTGGAATGACCTTTGAATTGTACACAGAAGGTGGAATGACAGCGGATTTCCAAGATGTGAAGCGCCGTATTTCCAACATTGCCAACTTCCTGAGGCGACGACGAATCATCAATGTCAAATCCGAATCCGGAACCGATGTTACCTTTGAAGTGAACTGGCGTGATTGGAAACTTGATGATAACGGAATATGCAATCGTCCACGGATGTTGACCAATCTTCCTGCTGGAAAGGTGTTCATTCTACCAAAAGAAGGAACGATGAATGGAACCATCGTTATCGATGGTTCTTGGGATTCGACATTGATCGACGAGCCTGTGGAATTCATCGTGGAAGATGGGACCGTTATCGATGTCAAAGGTGGAACTCTTGCTGCAACGATTCGTCAATCCTACGGAGAAGTTGCAAAGAAACTCAAAGCAAAAGACAGGGAGAGTGTTTGGACTGTGGCAGAATTTGGGTTTGGAATGAATCCAAGCGCTCGGTTGGTCGGAAACGTTCTCGAAGATGAGAAGCGTATGGGCAGTTGCTACTTTTCGATTGGAGACAACACCGGCCTTGGTGGGACTTCAAATGCAGGAATACACGTTTCTGGTGTCCTCGCAGAACCGAGTGTCTGGTTGGATGATTCGTGTTTGACCGAAGCTGGTGAATTCATAGCAGATGAAAACTAGCGATGCGCACTCATGTTCATGTTCCCACAAATTGGACAGAAGCGCCAATTCGGATCGAGGCCAATCCCACATCCTCGACAATGAATGCCTGAACGAATCGTAGGTTGGATGTTCATAGTCGGTTGCTGTGGCATCATTGGCTGTTGCATTGGTTGACGCATCGGTTGCTGTTGAGGAAGCGGTTGCTGCCAGCCCATTTGAGGAGCAGCGACACCCGGAGAGGTTGGCTGTTGGCGAACTGGTTGTTGGGCAGGCTGCTGTTGGGCAGGTTGCTGAGACTGAATTGGTCTGCGGACTGGAGCGACTGGACGAGGAAGCGATGACATCTTTTGAGCAGCTTCAGATGAAACGAATTCGGAAAGAGAGACTTCACCATCACCGTCCGTATCTGCTGCTGTGTGCAACTCTTCGGCTTCCTCGATGGTTAAGTCCGCAGCCACTGCGAGTTCTTCGACTGAAAGACTACCCGAATCATCAACATCTGCAGCGATGAAGCGTTCAGCATCGCTGACCCATTCCTCTTCCGGGTGTTCTTCAACAACGGGCTCAGGAACGACTTCTTCAACAGGTTCAACGGGCTCAGGAACGACTTCTTCAACAGGTTCTGGAACAACCTCGGGTTCTGGTACAAGTTGAGAGCCAAATGCACCTGCAAAGGCGTCTTGTGCTGCGTGGTCAACCTCGACTTCGTTCTTGAATCCAGTTTCCTCAACTGGCTCATCTTGGCTTGGTAGTGGAACTGAATCGACAGTTGGAAGAGGAACGGACTCTGTTGGCAGAGGCACCGATTCAACCTCAGGTTGAGAAGCAACAACCTTTGCTGTTGGTTCTGGTTCTGAGATGATTTGAGGTTCTGGTTCGACAGGAGCAGGTGTAGGTTCAGGCTCTCTTCGCTCGATGATTGTACCCATCTCAATCTCAGCAGGTTGTGCCTGATCGCTTGCAAAAAGGGACATTGGGAGTGCATGTCCTGCAACATCAAGTGATGATTTGAGTTCCTCAGCCATTATCTGCATCTTCTCAACATTGCCTGAAGGTGATGCCATGATGGATTCCATCGATTGCAAGTATCGATCGACCTCTGTGGTTCCACCCGTCGCGTAAGCAATAGCGAGGATTTTCAGGAACTGCATTGGGTCAAACAAGGGCGTGAGTGCTTGTACAACATCCTCAGTTGCGAGTGGATGCGCTGTATTTGCTGAGCCTGTCGAATCGGGTTGACCTGCAAATTGGAGCAAGGGGT
The DNA here is from genome assembly GCA_036158745.1 of Thermoplasmatota archaeon. Taxonomy (GTDB): domain Archaea; phylum Thermoplasmatota; class Poseidoniia; order Poseidoniales; family Poseidoniaceae; genus MGIIa-L2. Next base: position 372 of record JAYYFM010000076.1, on the reverse strand, counting down.
CAGGGAGTGCCATGAGGTTCAGATGTCCAAAAATCAAGAAGTAAATCTCTCCACCCTCACACTGCAACCGTTCGCTTGCAGCTTCAAAATCGAATTCGCCCGGGCGGAGAATGATATCGGCTAAGTGTTCAAGCGCCTTTGACAGTGCCTGCTTCGAATCCATCGACATCATTTGTTGAAGGACATCCGATGAATCGACAACACCGAAGTAAGCCGCAGCATCATCGACCTCAATACCATCAGGAAGAGTTGCTCCTTCTGGTACGCCTTCAGACATTTCTGTTCCTCCTATTTCCGCCTATCACGTGTTGTTTTTGAGGTTGCTGTTAATCCTCTATTGTTGGTTTCGAGCCATATCATAGATGGCTCTGG